>DIVV01000119.1 GCA_002423385.1 bacterium UBP16_UBA6123 | reverse complement strand
GTCTTAAGCGGTCTTAAGCGATTTTATACGGTTTTTATGTTGTCTTACGGTCTTACCGGTTTTGTCACGGCTGAACGACTATAGCGCGTTCGTTGCGTGTAGCCCATTGTGCCTTGAAGGCGGCGAATGAATAAGAGCGTTCGCCGCCCTGCCACGGGTCATTTACGAAAACTTTATCGTCTTTTACGCCGGTTACGACCATATAATGGCCTTTGCTCCAGTAGCCCTGGGTATTGACGTTAACTATGACGGGTTTTCCGGCGTCGGTTATATTTTTAAGCGAGTCGATGCTCAAGTTTTCTTTCATGTAGCTGCCATTAAACCCGTTATTTTTTGCGGCCGTGAGGATATTACCTATATAGGTTCCCTGCCAGGCGCCGCTTGCGCTGAGGGTTTTCGTTTCTTTGGACACTTTGACGGTGGGTTTAGTTACGCCGTAAAAATCCATAGCCATTGCAAGCGATGTCGGGCCGCACAGCGAATGGCCGATCGCGCCGTTTTCCGGCGCGCGCTGGGCGCGTTCGGGCACGGCAAGAAGTCCGTTTCTTTCAAATCCTTTAGACGTGTTTGAAGCGGTTTGGGGTACTGTTGCGGCTTCGGCGGTTTTATTATTTTCGGGCGATTTTGTAACGGCCGGGGTTGAAGATGAAGCGGGGCCGTGTTCAGCCGTGTTTTCGCCAGCCGTCTTAATTTTATCGTTATTTTTGTCGTTATCGCTTTTTTTACCGCCAGAAATTTTTATATATGATTTGTAGACGTAGCCTGTTTTTCCGTTGTAATTGATTTTATACCAATCGCCTTCCTGGCCGGTGATTTCTATTTTATCTTTATCGCCGAGTTTACCGATTTTATCGCCCCAGGCGCTGTCGCGGACGTTTAAGCCGTATGTGGGGTTTACATCGACGGTTGCGGTTAAGTCTAATTTTTTAAACTTATCTGAGCCGGCGTCGTTAGTGAGCAGGGCTTGTTTCAGGATATAACCTTTCCGGCCTTTATAGTCGATTATGTACCAATCGTCTTCGCTGGATTTTATATCGACGAATTTGCCGGAGAATAAGGAGCCGATAACCTTGCCCCACGCGCCGTCGCGCACTTTAACTTCGCCGAGGCCGGGGGTTACTACTCCTTTCAGGTCAAGCGGTTCATTCGTTTCGTCTTTATTATCGCCGTTATTGTCATTATTGCTGGCGTCTTTATCGATGTCTTCGTCATCGCCTTCGTCTTCATCGTTTTTTTCATTTTCGTCATCTTCTTTAGCGTCGTTATCGTTGTCTTTAATAAGTTTGCCATCGAGGCCGATTTTACGGTCGTATTTTGTGAGCCATTTATTTTTAGAGGCGTCGTAAGTGTGTATGAGAACGTATTTGGGTGCAAGTGTCAGTCGGTTAAAAAATTTAGCGTCTTTGTTAATGTTGGGGTTATGTATGACTCTTATCTGATTTTTCCAGAAATTAGCGGGCGAGTTAAAATTTTTACCAGCCGGTCTGGCGTGGACGTGACCGGATACCCACATAAAAACCTGTTTATTTTTCTTTAATATTTTTTCGATTTTATTTGCCGGCTGGGCGCACGAGTGGGCCATGCCGAGTTTTTTGGAGGCTTTGAAACTATTTTCGAGCGGTGCGTGGCAGAAGATAATAGCCGGCATTTTTTTATTATCGTCAAGAGTTTTTTCGAGCCAGTCGATTGCGTTGTCGGAAAGTGTGACTATATGTTTAGCGTCGAGTGCGTCGGCGGATAAAAAGACAAGAAGGTATCCGTTGGCTTTGCGCGAGAAATAATTTGATTTTTGGCCGAAGGCAGTTGCGAATCTTTCGAGTTTTAGTTTTTTAACTGAGGCGGAAGCTCTAATTTTTTTATCGCCATTTTTGTGGTCGTCGTAAATGCAGTCATGATTTCCGGTTACTGAAAATATTTTGGTTTTTATTTTTTTAACTGTAGCGATTGCAAGATTGAATTCTTTTGCGGTGGCGATTTCTTTGCAGATATCGCCGAGAATAGCAGTGGAATCGACGTTCATTCCGTTTATGGCTGCTATTACATCTGTAACTGATTTTAAATTAGTCTCGCATATATGCAGATCGGCTAAAAGCGCCATTTCGTATTTATCTCTGTTTTTAATCGTCTGCGCTCCGAGTGCGGAAGATGAGGCGGTTTGTTCGGAAACGCCGGTTTCGCCGGCGGAAATATAAGTGTTTAGATCGGTTATATTTGAAGCGAACGAGGGTGTGAGCGTTGATAGGGTTATTAGAAGTAATATTGAAAGAAAGGAAAGTATGGTTTTGTTAAGGTAAGAAGTTTTTTTAATGTCGGCGATGCGGTTTGTTTTAGTTTTAGTAATCATGATTATCCTCCGGCTTTATATTTCGTCGATGAGTCTATTCAAGATAGTCGATTTTAAATGTGTTTTATGGTATATACTTAAAAACGGCTGGGAATGTTCCTGATAAATTTATGAGTCCATCCCAAATAATCGATTTTTCGAATTTTGACAACGAATTTTCAATGGTTTTCAGACACAATTCGGCCGTTTTTTGACTTTATGGAGCGGCCTCATTTATTTATAAAAAATATCGAATTCCGGCGAGCCGGTGATTAATTTTAAAACGATAAAGTGATGGATTACATCCGATAAAAACATGGCAGTTCCTATTATAAACGCGTATGTTTTATATTTATCGTTTAAAAATGAGGCGGCGATCATTATCAAAAGTCCGATATAGCCGTGATGGATGCGTAAGCCGAAGGTAATTCCGGCGAGCGCGCTGGTTGATTCGCC
This sequence comes from bacterium UBP16_UBA6123, assembly GCA_002423385.1. GTDB lineage: Bacteria > Muiribacteriota > UBA9980 > UBA9980 > UBA9980 > UBA9980. Next base: position 40,275 of record DIVV01000119.1, on the reverse strand, counting down.
GGCCTTCATTTTAAGGCCGAAGCGAAAAAAGACGGTTATGAGTTCTATTAACAGGGTTAAAATTAATATTTTATTAAATAACTTCAATGTAACATCCTTATAGTGACAGGCATTTAAAAATAAATACGAGGGATAACGCAACAGCCGATAAAACGAGAATGATTTTATTTAATTTCATGTTAAGTTTCATATTGAATTCAGCAGCCCCTTTTTTTATTAAAGTAAACGAAATTAATTTAGTCACCATTGTAAAAGCCGGCAATAAAACTTAATTATGTTTTTACAACAATTTATCGCCGCGCGCTATTCATTCATCAAAAAATGAAGGTTAGCTATCGATATTCCGCTGAGGATGGCGCCGATAATTCCGAGAAAACCCTGATCGGTGCCGGCGATGAATAGATTGCGAATTCGCGTCGTTCCGTTTTTGCTTTTATCGGCGGTCCCGTAAACCGCGCCGTTTATGTGTCCGGTAAAGCGTTTCACCGTTTCGGGAGTGAAAATATCGTGGAATTTAATTAAATTTTCGTTGAAGCCGGGTATAAACCTTTTTATTACATTTATAGCGCCGGTTAAGACTTCGTTTTTTTGCTTTTTATATTCAGCCGCATCGAGCGAGTGCCAGATATCGCAGTTAGCCATGTTTGTAACGCGGAGGATAATATCTTCGAGGGGTTTTTCATATAAAAAATTGTTAGGGCAGCATATTACGCCGCTTTTATAATTGGTTATTTTGGCGGGCCGCTGGTAAGAAAACTTATCGGAATCGTTATAAAAAATAATCGTATTATCGTAACCGGCCCGCGATATGATATCGTCTTTTAGAATGAAGATAGCTTCGGTGAATGAAAGTTTTCCGGGCGTCACGGCGCAGGCTGTCCTGTTGTGATCGGAGGCGAGCGTGAGGGTTTCTAAAAGTCCGATCGTTGATAATATTTTAGGCGCGCTGATTTCTTCGCCGGATGCCAGGGTTATGGAGCGCGCGTTGTCCGCTTCGATATTTATGGATTTGACTTCGGTTTTCAGCCGCAATTCGCCGCCGCATTCTTTGAATTTTTTTTCGAGAACTCCGATAATTTTACGAACGCCTTCGTACGGGCGTGAAAAACCTTCGTAGAAAATGCTTTTAAACATTATAACGAACTGCCCGAATTCCATGTCGTTTTCACATGCGCTTCCGTAGTATGAAAGCGGGCATAGCAGCATTTCGGTTAAGAGCGGGTCGGTTATGATAGAAGAGATTACAAGGCGCGCTGAAAGGGGCGCGGCGTTTAAGTCGAGTTCGTTGTGGGAATTTATGCGTTCTAAGAGTTTTTCGAAATTATCGGTCTGTGAAGGAAAAACTTCGTGCAGTTGAGATTTAAAGTAATTAAAATCGTTATTAAAATTTAAAGACGCGCTTTTAAAACATATTTTAGATACTTTCTGGGGGCGCAGGGCGAAATCTTCGTGTTTAAGGCGCAGTTGTCGAAGAATTTTGCGAAACGGCGAAAGAGTTTTATTCTGGGGCGTGCAATAATTAGTCATGGCGTGAAGGCCGACATCGAGGTTATAGCCGCCACGTCTGTAATATGAGTTAAGGCCGCCTGTAACGAAGTGTTTTTCTATCAGGCATACTTTACGTCCGTAGTAGGCGAGTCTAATGCCTGCGGCGAGCCCTGACATGCCCGCGCCTATAATAATGGCGTCGTAATTCAAACCGCGGTCTCCTTAAATTAAAATGTGTTATCGGTCATAAGTTTTTTATGTAGTTAATGCCAGCGTGAGGTTAATATCATCAGGGCTAATTTTATAAAAAAAAAGGCATTATGTCAATATAAATTTGTCTTTAAGAAGAAATGACAAGCAAAAATGATAAATAGAAATGACAGATACGAGTTATAGATACGAGTTACAGATACGAGTTATAGATATGAGTGATAAATAGAAAGGATATTTCTTGACAATCGGGTTAAAAATAAATTATAATCATTACTGGTGATAAAATGATGAATATCGATATGGATAATAGTAAAAATTCCGATAACGATTCGGATAACTTCACGGAGTTAAAGTCTAAGATAATTGCGCTTAAAAAAGAAAAAAACGCGGTAATTCTCGCGCATAATTATCAGCTTCCCGAAATTCAGGATGTTGCCGACTTTGTGGGCGACTCGCTCGGGCTTTCGATAGAGGCCCAAAAATGTGATAGTAAGGTTATAGTGTTTTGCGGCGTTTATTTTATGGCGGAGACGGCTAAAATATTATCGCCCGATAAAACTGTGCTTATGCCCGATCCCGATGCCGGCTGTCCAATGGCAAGCATGATAACGGTCGCGGACCTGCTTGAATTAAAAGCGAAGCATCCCGGCGCTAAAACTATATGTTACGTTAATTCTTACGCCGATATAAAAGCGCATTGTGATTATTGCTGCACTTCGGCCAACGCCCTTAAAATGGTTGAAAGCCTGCCGTATGACGAATTTATATTCGTGCCTGACCGTTATCTGGGTTCTTTCATCAAAAATAAAACGGGAAAGAAGATACATTTATGGAAAGGCTTTTGTCCGGTCCATCTTAAATTCACGGTTCAAAATATTATTGCAATGCGCGCAAAATATCCGGGGGCGAAAGTTATGGTTCATCCGGAATGCTCCGAAGAAATAGTTGCCGCCGCCGATTATGCGCTTGGCACAGAGGGGATGTTGCGTCACGCAAAAAGCGCCGTCGGCGAGAGCGAGTATATAATAGGCACCGAAGAGTCTTTTGTTTACAGACTGAGTAAAGAAGTGCCGGGCAAGAAGTTTTATGCTTTATCCGGTGTCTGCGTATGTCCTAACATGAAAAAAACGACGCTTGAAAAACTTCTGTGGTGTCTTGAAGATATGAAGACTGAAATTAAAGTCGATCCCGAAATTGCCGAAAAGGCAAAACTGTCGATCGACAGAATGCTCGAAGCGACTTAGCGGCCCGGCCGTTAAGCAGATCAGGACGCAGGCTTCTGATATGATTTCTTTGAATAATCATTTAATTATGGGTATAAAAAAACAGGGGGCTGTTACCTTGCTCCCTGTTTATGGTTAATTGATTAATTTATAAAAAAGTTATTACTTTAAATATTTAGATTTATTGAAGTGATGGAAGTTATATAGTTCGTCGAGACGAAAACCGCATGAGCTGCACTCCACTATAGACCCCATTCTTGACCATTTTGATGAATCGCATTTCGGGCAGGACGCCATATTTAATACCACAACCTTTCATGTAATAGTTGTAATGAATTTTTTGGTAATTTAGTCAGTTGATTTAATTATCGGTAAAAAAATAAAAAAGTAAAATAAAAAAATGGCGGCAGTTAAATGATTCTTGTTTCGTACTGTAAACTCGGTCTTAATTGTACTTATAAATCGGCTTCTAACGAGCATCTTTCCGATTCGGTATTTTTGAAAGAATTGTTTAAGCGCGGGCTTGTCATAGGCGTATGTCCGGAAATTTTCGGCGGGCTTTCGACGCCGCGTGATCCTTCTGAAATTAGAGGCGGCAATGGTTTTGACGTTATAGAAGGCCGGTCTAAGTTATATTCAAATAAGGGTGCCGATGTTACCAAAAATTTTATAGACGGCGCCATGATGTGCGTCGATATCGCCGAAAAATATGGCGTCAAAGCGGCGGTATTAAACGAATGCAGCCCTTCATGCGGCGTTAAATATGTTTATGACGGCACTTTTACTAAAACTAAAATTGAGGGCCCCGGCGTTCTGGGCGCCATGCTGATTAAAAAGTTCGGCTCTTCTTTTATGCTCTTTGGAGAGGCCGATAAAAGCGTCGAGAGTTTTTTGTTAAATTTTTTTGACAAGCGTTAAAAATTATGGTAGACTGTTACGGTTAATGTGTTATAATCCGGCGCGATAAATAGTCAGGATTATGTTAAATAATTGATTAAAAATTTTAAGGTGATATGTATTATAGTTATATGAATAAAGAAAATTTAAAATTCGCGGATCTTCATACTCATACCAAACATTCCGACGGCACTTTTACGCCGTCAGAACTCGTCGATTACGCTTCCAAACAGGGGATTGTCGTACTTTCGGTAACCGATCACGATTCGGTTTCAGGAATCGACGAGGCGATCGAGGCGGGTTTTAAAGCCGGCGTCGAAATAATACCCGGCATAGAACTCAACACTGATTTTAAAGATGCCGAGCTTCATGTTCTGGGGTATTTTATCGATTATAAAAATCCTGATTTCATTAAAAAACTTAACTGGTTCAGGGAATCCAGAATCGAGCGCATGCGAATGATGATAGCCAAGCTTAACGGCAGCGGCCATGACATCACTTTTGACGAAGTGCGCGATGAGGCGCTTAATGAAAGCGGCGGTGAAAACGTTTTAGCTTCGATCGGCCGTCCGCATCTTGCGCGGGTAATGGTTAAAAGAAAGATCGTCGAAGAAGAAAGGGCGGCTTTCGAGCGCTATATAGGCAATGGCAAGTCCTGTTACGTAGAGGTGTTAAATAAATTATCGCCCGCCGACGCGGTCAGGTTTATAATCGAATTCGGCGGATTAGCGGTCATGGCGCATCCGGGTCTTACCGGCCGCGATGCGGTTATAGGTGAATTGGTTAAAGAGGGGCTCTGTGGTCTTGAAGTTTACCACAGCTCGCACGACGCGCAGTCGGTAAAAAAATATGAAAAAATAGCGATCGAGTATGATCTTATAACTACCGGAGGCTCAGACTGTCACGGGCCAAAACCGAATATGCCGCCTTATTGCGGCACGGTTAAACTGCCTCTTGCGATAATCGAGCTTCTTAAAAAAAGTTTAATTAAAAATAAAAAAAACGTCTAACCATAAGTTGTGTCGTTATTGATAAAATTAGTAAAGCCGGTTAAAAAGCTGGAAGCTTTTAATAAACGATGGAGAATGTTATGCATAAAAATTATGGAAAAGAAAAACAATTATCGATTGGGCGGATAGCCGCGCTGGTATGTCTTGTTATATTTATACTGGTATTCGCTTACGGTCAGGCGCAGGCTATAAGGGCCCAGTCTGAGCGTTTATGCGAAGAAGGGATAAAACTTTTTCAGCTTGGAAAATACTCAGAGGCCGAAACTAAATTCAGTTCCGCCATCGGCGAAGACGCATCTTACGCGCCGCCGTATTATTACATGGCGCAAATTTACGAGCAGAGAAATAATCACGACGAAGCTATCAGTTATATAAAAAAGGCGCTCGGCAATGTTGCTCACGAAGATCTTTATAAAAGTTATATGTGTGAAATCAATAATAATATGGCCATAGAAGCCATAAAAAATAATAATATCGACAGGGCTTACAAATTATATTATTCCAATCTTGACGTTCTGCCCTATCATCTTCCAACCTATAACAGGCTTGCCGCACTTGCAATAAAAAAAGGCGATTATCAGGACGCTCTTTTGCAGTGCAATAAATCGCTTGAAAAATCTTCGTCGATTCCGCCGAATATAAGGTTTGATTCGAATGAAAAGGCCATGCTGCATACTCACATGGCGATTTGTTTTTTTGAGTTTAAAAATTATTCACGCGCAATGACCGAAATTGAAATAGCCAAGAGCACAAAAGACTCTTCTTATGTTCAAAAATATTATAAAAGAATAATGGGCGATGATAATCCGGCGATTTCCGAGTTGAAAAAAGCTGATGCGGCCTTTGCGGCCGGCGATATGAAGGCCGCTCGCGAAGGCTACGAAAAAGTTATTTCGTTGTATCCGGGCAGCAAGGGCGCAACTGAAAAAATAGCCATATTAGACCATCAGGCGCGCGTAGAAGAAATGGTTGCCGAAGCCGATAAACTCGCCGCTAACGATCAATTCGAAGAAGCTATAGAAAAATATAATCAGGTGCTCGCCATTGAACCAACAAGGGTTGTCTTAAAGGATAAAATAAATGAATTGAAAGAAAAAGCCGATCAAATTCAAAAAAAAGCGGCAGCTTCGATCAGAGGCCGCACGATGTCTAAAACCGAAAGCGTCGATATCGACACCAAGTTAAGGCAGCTTATTGAAAAATCGCATACCACCGTTAATCCCGATCAGGTTTACGAGCTTAAATTCGGCGAGGCGGACGAGCATTACCGCAAGGGAGAATTCGATAAAGCCCTTGAAATATACTATAAGTTGATGGAGGATAAAGACGATTTTCGTCCCGATGAAATTAATAAGAGAATACGTTCGATTTACGCTTCGCGCGGTGAATTTTACATTGATTATTATAAAATGGCAGTTCCCAAATTCTGGGTTTATATCGCTTTTATAGCCTTAGTGACTCTTGTGATATGGATTTACTTCGGCGGTCAGATCGCGGTAATGATGAAGCCGGATCCTCAAAAACATTATAAAGCCGGAGTTGATTGTCTTGATAAAGAAAAGTACGAGGCGGCGATAGTGTCTTTTGAAAAAGCCCTGGCCAACGCGTTCGAGCCTCTCGAACGCTCTAAAATAAAGGCTAAACTTACGTTTTGCTACTATAAAATTAAAAATTATGATAAATGTATTAAAGTCAGCCTCGAAGTCCTTGACGTAGATCCTAAAAACGAAGTGGTTCACGGTTATCTCGGCAATTCTTTCCTTGAAAAGAATGCCACTAACGAAAGGGCCATAAGCGAATATAAACTTCTTCTAAAAAAGCAGAAAGACGACAAACGTCTTCTTACGATACTTTGCACTCATTTTGTAAATGAAGACAATCTTTCGCAGGAAGCTATCGACGTATATCAAAAAGTGTTCGCCATGGATTCAAAAGATAAAAACGTACGGCGTATGCTCGGCGAAGCATTCGTTAGAAGCAACGACAAAACCGATCTGGCCATTAAGGTTTATGAGTCTATAATATCGGACGAACCTCACCGTAACGACATTAAGTTGATGCTTATATCCGCTAAATTCAGCAGAAAAAATTTTGATGAATGTATCATGCTTTGCGAAGAGATGTTTGAAAAAGGCAATATTGAAAACATAACGCTCGAATATTATACCAATTCATATTTTAAAATCGATAAAAAAGCCGAATTATACCAAAAATATGTTGATTTAAGCCGTAAATTCCCCGACAACCAGGTATTAAAATCCTATGTTGATAAAATACAGTCTCAGTTGATGGTTGAAAGATTAACCGGCGGCGGCGGTCCGGCCGTAATGCCGTCGGCTTCTAACGACGTTCGCCAGCCGGCGCACGGAGAAGCCATCCAGAATATTTCAGCAGTTCCGGCGGCTCCCGCCGTTAATATTTGCCGCAATTGCGCGCATATGAATCCGAGCGGGCTTAAGGCCTGCGAACATTGTGGAGCGTCGATATAGCCGTTGACGGTTTTTTTGCGGGCTGTAGATTTAGAAATGCCGTTGTGACGCTCTTTTATAATTTAAGCTGATTTATTATGTTCCGTATTATTTATTGGTTGTTTTTTTTGCTATACTTAAGATGATAATTTAATTTTAGTACAGGTTGGTTCGGTGAATTTATGGCTGATGAACAGCAGGCTAACAGCAGCACTACATTTTTTGAGATAACGAATCTCGCTTCGCTCGAAAAGTATCTTTCGCGCGGGCAGGTCGTTGAAATCGAAGTTAAGCTCGGCCTTTTCGCGGGACAGTATAAAAGCCGCGTCGGAACTATGAGCGATAAGGTGCTCTCGATGAGTGTGCCTGCTATAGCGGGCAAGCATATTCATATATGGGAAAAAACGGTTTGCCACTTAAATTATATGAGGGGCGACGGTATGTACACTTTTATAACCCGGGTGGTTAAAAGTGAAATATATCCGAAACCGCTTTTAAGTTTATCGATACCCGAAAAAGTCGAAAAGATACAACGCCGGCGTTACGTGAGGGTGGATGTTAAAATACCAGTCAGAATGAGGTTGTTTAAAGAAGATACCAGTTATGAAGACCAGCCGGAACCGTTTTTTGATTCGACTACGGTTAATATTTCAGCGGGCGGATTGAGGCTTGACAGTCCGAAGCACAAACTTGAACTGGGCGAAGTATATGAGTTCGAGTTTTCATTAGACAATTATAAATACCAGAATATTCTGGGTGAAATCGTCAGAGCGGCCGAGATGAAAAACCCGCAGGGAACGCTTATTACTTATCCGGACGGATCGCCTGTATATAACTATGGAGTTAACTTTATCCAGATACACCGTGTCCAGAAGGAAAAAATAATTTCTTATGTTTTTAAATGCGAGCGTGAGATGATAGCTAAAAGGTAGAAAAAGGTTGATTGAGCCAGATGAATAAAACCATAGGGCGATTAAGTTTGTATATGTCAAAAAACTTATTAACAGCGGCATTTATTTTTATAATAATGGCCGCCATTTTTGCTTTCGGCAGGTTGCAGCTTCCGGCTTTCGCCCAGTCCGAGCAGGAAATAAACGCCATTAACGATGTCGGACTGCTTTATTATAACTCAGGCAACTACGAAGAAGCGGTGTCTGAATTCAAAAAAATCCTGAAGAAAAAACCGGATCACGACGTAGCCCATTTTAATATAGGCTGTGTTTATCAGAAGAAAAAAGACTGGAGAGAGGCTGAACGTTCGTTTTCGATGGTTCTGGAATTGATACCTGACGACGGTGAAGCGCAGAAAAGGCTTGTTTCAGTCTGTGAAGCCTGGATCAGTCAGCTCACCAACGAACTTTCAGTTCAGCCTGAAAACGCCTCGCTTCATAACGATCTTGGCAGGGCTTATCTGTCGCTTGGTAAACTCGAAGAAGCATATCAGCAGATTTCAAAAGCTATTTCATTAAAACCTAATCTGGCCGCTGCTTATTATAATTTCGCGGAGCTTTACGTAAAAAAAGACAGTCCTGAAAAAGCGCTTAGTGAAATTAAAAAAGCATGTGAGATCGAGCCTAAAAACATAATTTACTCCCAGTACCATAAAAAAGTCGCGGCTTTGGCGGGCAGCGAAGTGGAAGAGCCGGCGGATGTGCCTTCAAGCGCTTCAGAACCGGGTTCGGGCGTATTTACCGGTTCGAAAAAAGACGAAGAAAATATATTCAAGGCGGGCGTGGACGCATTCGAGAAGAAAAAATACGAACAGGCGCTTTCGAGTTTTGAAAGAGTATACAGGCTTAATCCTAAAAATGAAGAAGCGAAAAATTATATAGCTAAGATCAAAGAAGTGATCAAAAATAAAAAAACGATCCGGGATCTTTTTGAATCGGCCGATAAAAAATGTAAAAAAGACCGCTGGAGCGAGGCTATTCCTCTTCTTGAAAAGGCCCGTGAAAATTCAATGTTTAAAGAAGATTCCAATTATATGGACGTTTTGAGAACTCTATCGGACGCATATATGCGCACCACCGAATATTCTAAGGCGCAGGGAATTTATGAAGATTTAAAGGTGCAGAACCCTAAATTATTTTTTATCAATTATAATCTCGCGCAGATATACCTGTTTAACGGCGAATACGATAGAGGCGAAGAGTCGCTTAACGAAGCGCTTAAGGCTGACGGCATCACCGCCGAACAAATTAAGTTGGCTCGTGATATATTATCGACTCTGTCCTGGAAGCGAAAGAGAATTTACCTCTATATACTTGGCTTTATTGTAGGCGCGGCGCTTATTGGTGTTTTATATGTTTTCAACTCGCCGGCCGCCAGAAAAACCAGATTTTTACAAAAATGCGAAGAATTGCGTACCGCTTCGGACTGGAACGGTATTTTGAAGTACGCCGCGACCGTGCCTGATTATAAATTCAGCATTCAGGAAAACGTTAAAATTAATATGATGCTCGCGACCGCCTGCTATAACATGGAAAAATACGATGACGGTATTCGCAACGCTAAACGCGCCCTTAATTTCGATTCGTCGCTTTCAGTGGCCAACGATATAATGGCCCGTTGCTTTTTAAAGAAAAAATCTATCAACGATGAGGCCATCTTTCAATATAAAAAATTATTGAAGGGCGATCCGGGCAATGTAGAAGTTTTAAAATTAATTTCAGAATATTATATAAAACTTTCAAAAAATACCGATAAGTTTGTCAAGAGAGAAAGTTTAACTGACGAGTTGATTGATAATCTTAAATTATACGCGGTAAAAGAGCGTCAAAATCGTGAATTGGCGGTTTTTATGGCTAATCTGTTAAGGCAGCGTAAAGATACTACCGACGCGGCCGTGCAGATATATGAAAACGCTCTTTCTCACGAAGAAAATACGCGCGTTCGAGAGGTGCTCGCCAAGGCTTATTACGACAACAAAAATTATGAAAAAGCCGTTAACGAGTGTAAATTCGTTTTTAAAGAAAACGTTGAAAACACTCAGATGCACCGTATTTTCATCGACTCTTATATGGCCCTCGGGCGATATGGAGAAGTGTGCCTCGAGTATGAAAAACTGATGCTTTTATATCCTGATTCACAGGATTTAGAACGCCGCGTTAATGAGCTTAAACGCCAGAATATGGTGATAGGCAGCGGTGAACCTTCGCCGGCGAGCGTTCTTTCATCCGGCGCCGCTCAGCCGACGGCGGGTTTAAACCAGCAGGGCGCGGCGGGCGAAATTCAGTCACAGTCGCAGCAACCGCAGTATCACCAGCAGCAAGGTTCTCAGCCGCAGATCGTAACGACTGATTACGCGCGTTGTTTTGAGCGCGGTCTGCGTTATGTCGAAGAAAAAGACTACACTAACGCCATATCGGAGTTTAAAGTAGCTATAAAAGGCGCGCCTCAGCTCAGAAACGAAAGCTATAAGATTTTAGTTAATTGTTATCTCAATAAAGGGCTGCTCGATCTGGCTTATGAGCAATATAAGCTCGTTCGTTTTGATCAGGAAATGATGCCTGACGAAGTCAAGGAATTAACCTATAATTTAGCACGCGCCTTCGAAGAAAAAGGCCGGTTTAAAGAATCTCTCGAAGTTTATAATATTATTTGTAAAGTCGATATTGGATATAAAGATGTATTTGATAAATTTGAAGAATTACACGCCTACATATCTAAATTCAATTAGTATCAGCCGCCTCCGCGGCCGGATCGGATTTAACCGGCCGGGCGCGGTTTTGAGTCTTTTATTTTCAGTTAAATTTTTAATTTTATTGACGCTGTCTTTAAGCGCTGTTTTTTTCAGCCGCGGTTATGATTTAAATTTGAACTGTGCGGCTGCCGGGCCTTCAGATAACAGGTGCCGTACTTTCAGCGGGACCGTTTATGATTTAAGAACGCTCGATATTCTCTCTGGCGCAGTGGTTGCGCTGCAATCAGGCAGGAAAGGCGACGCTTATCAGGCTAAAACCGGCGAAAACGGCAAATATTCGTTTTACGATATTCCGGCTGGAACATATACTGTAAAAGTAAGTAAAGACGGTTATATAAGCGACTCAATCAGATTGAATATTAAAAAATCTTATGAGCGCTATGATACTTCGATTGAGTCGCAGCGTGATTTTGAGCGCAGAAATACTCCCGATTACGAACGCAATATAAATCGTTACTCTGATAATGAAGGCGAAGATGAAGACGGCGTAAACGAAACCGGCGGTTACAGTTCCGGCGGCGGCAGTATTTCGATGTCGCCGGCTCCGGCTTTTTCGCCTAAAGATAATTTTAACGGCGTGAGCGGTTTTTATAATCTGCCGGATTGCAGCGTTATTCCTTACGGGGCCTCTCGTATCAGCTACGGCGTGCATCGCTCAAAAAGGCTTTCGAGCCCGGCAACGCCATATGTTGAATCGAATTATTCGACCGCGGTCGGGTACGGCTTAGCTGAAAACCTCGAAGTATCGGCATTCGCTTTTCAGCATTTTTCAAAAAATATCGCGCCGGTGATCGTGCCGGCTACCGCTACGACCGCGCAGCGAATCGTTCCGCCGTTTTATGCGGACCGCACGGGTATAAATCTTAAATACGCGAGTAAGTTTGAATATAAAGAAACGGGCCAGGTTTTTCCATATTCGCTTGTTTACAGTCATTATAACGACGGCTCAGATGAGATCGCCATTCCGATTGAAGTAGTATCGCAGTTGCACGGTAAGTTTTATTTTATTCCGACTTATATTTCAAGACTTGGCGGCAACGTGCATTTTAATATGGCTTATTATAAACCGCTTTTTATAGACCATCGCAAATTAAGCTATATGATGGAGTTCGTTCAAAACGACAAACACCGCTGGAATATTATAAACGCGGGCTTCAGGCTCGAATTTAAAAACGATTCCGCCGTTAATCTTTTTATACTCAGCGACAGCGAAAAAAAACGCATGTCAACCGGAATCAGCGGTTCCATACTTTTTAAATAAAAAGGAGATTATAATTATGAATTTTTTCGGCACTGACGGAATTCGCGGCCTTGCCAACGCTCATCCATTAACGCCGGAATTTGCCATGCGTGTAACTTTTGCGGCTGTTAAGGTAGTTAAACGTCATTATAAATTATCTAAAGACAACGATTTTATTTTAATAGGCTCCGATACGCGCCGTTCTTCGGCTATGTTGATATATGCCGCGGGCGCAGCGGCCATGTCGGCGGGCCTGGATGTGATTAATTTAGATGTCGTGCCGACTTCCGGCATTTCTTATCTTACCAATAAAATGGGCGCGGCTTTTTCAATAATGATATCGGCTTCTCACAATCCTTTTATGGATAACGGAATTAAAATTTTCGGGCCGAACGGATACAAGCTGAGCGACGAGATTGAATCGGAAATTGAACTGGAATTATTTAATGAAAATAATGAAAGACCGGCTGGAGAAGCGGTGGGTCGTCTTAGAAAACCTTCTTCGTTTTTAGTTGAACCGGTGTTTGAATACGTCGAATATGCGGCCTCGCTTATTGAAAAAGGGCCAGGATTGAGTAAAAAAAAGTTAAAATTAGTAATAGACGGCGCTAACGGGGCAGCCGCGCCTTATGTTAAAAAAATATTCGAGGCAAGATTCAGCGTTGAGTTGATTAATTGCATGCCTGATGGCAAAAATATTAATTTTAACTGCGGTTCGACTCATATGGGGCCGCTGGCTAAAATAGTTAAAGAAAGCGGGGCGGCCGCCGGAATCGCTTTTGACGGCGACGCGGACCGCGCGCTTTTTATCGATGAAACCGGCGCAGTGGTTGACGGCGATCAGATTATGGCGATGCTTGCTATCGATATGAAAGAAACCGGCAGGCTTAAAAATAACCTTGTCGTAACGACGGTTATGAGTAATCTCGGTTTTATAAAATCGATGCAGAAACATGATATTAATATAATTACGACGGCCGTCGGCGACCGCAACGTTTTAAGCGAATTACTACGCAGGGATGGAATAATCGGCGGCGAGCAGTCGGGACACATATTAATGCTGGATAAAAACCATACGGGCGATGGATTGATAACCGCCGTGAGCGTCGTTAATTTAATGAAAAGAAGCGGCCGCAAACTCTCCGAGCTGGCCAGATGCGTTCAAAAATTTCCGCAGGTGTTAATAAACGTCGAAGTTAGCGGCGACAAAAATTTTTATAAAACCGACGGCGATATAGTAGCCGAAATCAAGCGCGCCGAGGAGAAGTTTTTAAACCGCGGCCGCGTGCTTATAAGGCCTTCCGGCACTGAAAATATAGTAAGGGTAATGATCGAAGGCGAGAATAAAACTGAAATAACTAACGCCGCAGAAGATATAGCGGCTAAAATACGCGAAAAAATGTCGTGATGAATCAATGCAGAAGCGGTATTATGGTGTAATATTAAAAAATAAGCATTCAAATAGCGCGGGCTCAAAAACAATATATTCGAAAACGGTAATACGGCTCGCGCTGTTATTGCCGCTTATTTCGTTTATAACAGTTTTGTCTTTTATATCGGCTTTTCAAAAGGCCGCGGCGGCGACTGAAACCGATAGCGGCGGGGCGCAGCTTAAATTTTATGACGATATCAAGGAGCATTTTTTTCTTGGCGGCGAGTTTTTTCAAAAGAATAATTTCAATGCCGCGCTTATAGAATATAACAACATTCGTCAGATCGATCCGGCTTATATCGAAGGCTATATTTACACCGCTAAATGTTATTTTAATTTAAAGCAATATATTCCGGCCGCTTATTATGCGGGTTTTACGATCCATCTTGACCCTTCGAACCAGGAGGCTAAAACGCTTCTTGAAGAGATTAAAAGCGCCGCGCCCGGGACCGATTATAAAGACGCGAGTATAGTTTATACTTTAACCGAAAAAGATCGTTTTGAAGAAATCGTTTTTAATGTTTACGGTTCTTCGCTTTATTTAAAGCCCATAACGGATCGCAACGGAGGCAAAAAGGAGTTTAAAGCCGGCGAACGCATCACGCTGCCGTTAGATCTGGCTATAATAGAAGGCGTGACTAAATTTAAAAAATTCGACGGCACGACGCTTCAATATGACCTGGAGGTTTTAAAAGAAAGTATTTTAGGCCAGAAAGAAGTGAATATAAAAGACACTGATTCGCAGGCGCTTTTTGATATATCGGATGAATATTTCAAGATTAACAGGACCTATAAGGCGCTGGTAGTTTTTGAAAAGGCCTGCTACAATGACGCGGAATTTATCAAAAAAAAGGACGCCGCTTTTATTTCAAAGGCCTTAAGTGAAATTAAAGATAATATCAAGAAGGAGCCTAAAAAATCCGGCTGGTATTTTTATCTGGCATTTTTACAATTTGTCGAAGGGAATTACCGTGATTCGCTGTCTAATTTTTCTTACGCGTCTTCGCTGGGACTGGAATCCGATTTACTGCAGCGATCTTTTAAGTACAGCATGCTTTGCAAGCAGTATATAAAAACTCTTGAAGCTAAGGAAATTGAAAAAGACGCGATTTTAAAGGCGAGCGCCGATGCTTCGCTTTCGAATAAGATCGCCGAGGTGATAAAGCAGACTAACGAAGACGCCGATATTAAAACCGAACTCGACGGCGGCAACAAAGCCGGCGAAAGCGGTGACGGGGGAGCTTCAGCTACCGGCGAAAATGCGGACGCGGAGGCGCAGCCGCCCCAGGATTTTAACTCGATGACCAAAGAACAGAAAATGTATTATTGTTATCAGCAGCGTAAAGCCATCGATGAAGGAGTTCAAAAGTATAACGAAAATAATATCGTCGAAATGAATTCCGAGACTTTTTCGTTTCAAAAGCTCCGTGACGCGGGTTATATGACCACCGACGCAAAATGTCCCGACGGCGGATCGTATTCGCTTAACCACAACGGGTTCGCTCAATGTTCCGAGCACGGGTTATAAAAAGAGTTGATCATGAGCCAGTATATAGAACCGGCATCTTACGTGCCGCTTAAATGTCAGACGGATTATAGCGTTTTGCGCTCATGCGTTAAAATCGACGAACTTGTCGCGTTCGCCGCCGCGCGCGCTCACAGCTATATGGCCATATGCGATCTTAACACGGTTTCAGGATACTACGATTTTTATATCAAATGCCGCCGTAACGGCATTAAACCGATTATAGGCGCCGCCGTCGATATATGCGACACTATTAATTCGCGCCAGATCAATCACCGCGTAACGCTTTATTGCAAGAATTACGGCGGGCTGCTGAACTTATTTAAAATAATCAATACCATTAATTTACTGCCGGCAGTCGCCGGTAATAAAGCTCAGTTTATTTCCAGCGATACGGTTTTAAAATACAGTCAGGGTCTGCTGTGCGCGTTTGCCAATGTTTCTTCGGCGCCGTATAAACTCTTTTCGGCGAAGGAGGCCAGCGAGGCGGATAAGTTTATAAGGCGTTATATGGAATCTTTCGGCCCTGACAGGCTTTATTTCGAGTTATGGAAAGACAGCGTCGCGCACGAAGATGACGCTAATTTATTGTTTTTAGAGCTCGCGAAAAAATATCCGGTAAAGCCCGCCGCGGTTAATAATTGTCAATATCTTCTACAGCAGGATAGATTGAAGGGTTTCGCCGCGGTATATGCCATGAGAAACGAGATAGATTTTAATTCAGCCTGCGCGAAGTTAAGCTCCACCGGCGATTTTCACTTTAAGTCTTCGCAGGAAATGTCGAAGGCGTTCGCCCATATTCAGGCCGCGCTCGAAAACGCGAAGGACCTCGCTTTCCGCTGTAATGTCGAGATAAACCCCGACGGCTTTTTAATTCCGCAATATGCGGTTTCGGAGGGGTTTACCCAGCACGGTTATCTCGGTTTTCTTGCCCGCAACCGGCTTGGCGCCCTAAAAGATATTAACCGCGAGGCTTATGAATACCGGCTTTCAATAGAACTGGATATAATCGAAAAGCTGAATTTTTCATCGTATTTTCTTATAGTGTGGGATTTGGTCAATTATGCGCGTAAAGCGGGAGTGCCTGTCGGACCGGGGCGCGGTTCGGCCTGCTCGAGTCTGGTGTGTTATCTGCTCGATATAACCAGGATAGACCCGATCGAATATCAGCTCACTTTCGAACGGTTTTTAAATCCTGGCCGCGTTAAAATGCCTGATATCGACATCGATTTCGCATCGTCGGAACGTTATAAAATTATCGATTACGCGGTGGAAAAATACGGTAAAGACCGCGTGTCGCAGATTATTACATTCAGCCACTTCAAGCATAAAGCGTTGTTTAATTCTCTGGTTAAAGTGCTTGAATTGCCGGATAATTTAATTAAAAATATATCGCCGCTGTTTAACCGCGCGGTGAGTGAAAACCCGGATATTTCATTTACCGATATTTTTAAAAATACGATACTTAACAAATTTTATAATTCAGAGAGTAAAGTACGCGAACTGTGCGAGATATCGCTTCCTCTTTTAAATAATATCAAGCAGGTTTCAATTCACGCGGGCGGCATCGTCATATCGCCTTTCAGCCTTTTTGATAATCTGCCGCTTTCCAGGCCTAACGGAGAAACTAATGTAACCGCGGTTGAAATGAACGTTTTAAACGAGCTCGGATATCTTAAAATAGATCTTCTCGGCATTAACGCGCTTGAGAAAATAGAGCAGGTAAAGGCGGCGGTTATAAAATACCGCGGGATTACCGTCGATATCGATAAAATTCCGCTCGACGATAAAAAAACCTATGAATTAATATCTGCAGGAGAGACTTTTGGTGTTTTTCAGCTCGAGACTCCTTTGTTCAGAAAATTTCTCCCGCAGCTTAAGCCGGGCGGCATTAAAGAATTAGCCGCAGCCATCGCGCTTATTAGACCGGGTCCCATACAGGCGAATGTTTTAAGTGAATATGCCATGAGAAAAAGCGGCCGTTCGAAGATCGAATATCAGCTAGGAGCCCTCGAGCCCATATTAAAGGAAACATACGGCCTGATCGTTTTTCAGGAACAGATAATGCGCATAGCGACCGATGTTTTTGGCTATTCATATTCGGAGGCCGATATATTTCGGGATATAATGTCGAAAAAGGCCGAGGATAAAATAGAATCCGAGCGTGAAAATTTCATGCACCGCGCCCGCGCCGGTAAAATAGATCTTAAAACGGCCGCTTCCATTTTCGGCCTGATATCTAAATTCGCGAAATATTGCTTTAATAAAGCCCATTCGGCCGCTTATTCGCGGGTGGCTTACTATATGGCTTATTTTATGGCGAATTATCCGCTCGAATATATGGTTTCGCTTTTAAATAACGATATACGCAACCGCGGGGTGGAGTATAATGTCAAAATTAATTTTTTAAAACGCAATCGTATTCCGGTTTTCGGCGCTGATATCAACCGCAGCGGATTGTATCACGAAATCGAAGAGCGCGGCGGCGCGCGCGTTATGCTGCACGGTCTTCTCAGCGCGGCCGTGAGTTCGGCGGCCGCTCTTAACGAAATAATAGCGGATCGCTCTAAAAACGGCGCGTTCGTGAGCGTTGGCGATTTCGCCGGCCGGGTTATGGGAGCCGCGGGCGGGCGCGTCAGGCTGGCTGATATCGAGCCGCTGGTTAAAATAGGCGTTTTTGATTCGATAGCCGGAGGAATGTCGCGGGAAAGAATTATCGAAGAATTCAAAAATTTTTCGTTTACCAGAAAGCGTTCTTATGATAAAAACGAATCGGCCGGTCAGACTTCTTTTTTCAGGCAGGGCGGCGATACTATAAAACGCGGCATTGGCGAAAGAAAATTTATGCCTCAGTCCCCGCCGGGTGAAAAAAGCGCGTTTTTTTTAGACGACGAGCGCAGTTGCGTGCTAAAGCATATAAATAGGCCGACGGTAATTAATATTGCAAGGCGTTCGGCCGGCCTTAAATTAAATTATGGAAGCGTTTATAAATCGTTCGGCGAGATCATTAATTATGATCCGAGCGTATCGGCGCTCGATATTAAAGATCCTTTCGACGTAATCGATGAATATGTCATTAAAGTATTTGTTTCCGCGGAGCTTCTGGGCAGGGTTAATGCTCTGGCTAAAGGCGATATCGTATTTTTCGAATTTAGCGCCGGGAAAAAAAGAATGGCTATGGATGATAATATTAATAACCAGGCTGGCTGGGACGAAGGCTCGGCCGGGATGATATTAACTTTGAATGATATAATTTCTTACACGGAGGCAAGCTATAGCTTTTCAGCCGTGATAAAGGCGGGCGCCACGGATTTCGCCGACGGCGACCTCGTTTTAATAAAGCGGCTTACCGAGCGTTACGCCGGCGGCATTCCGTTATTTATTAAAATAGGCGAATTAACTATAGCTACTAATAAAAAGATAAATTTTTCCGAAAAATTTATTAAAGAAATACGCTCGATAGAAAAATTGTCAGCCAATATGGAATTTTATATCGACATGAAGTAAAAATTTTGATTTAACGATAATTTTATTTAGATTTAGGTACGATTCAGACACGATTCAGATACGAATTAGATATGAATTAGACACGAATCGATATGGTTTAAATTTGATTTAAATATGAATATTATTATTTGTTATAGACGATGAAAGGTTAAGGGATTATTTTAGTGCTATCACTGATTAAAAAATTATTTAAAATAGATAAGTCGGCTTCATCGCCGATTAAAATATCGATCTTATTCTGTTACGACACTTTTTTTAAGCCGGAAACGCGCGAAGAGCTCAACCGCGTGCTTATTCCGATAGTCGAGTTCGTGGATAAAAATCCTGATATATCGGTTAATTTTAAACTGAGCGGCGCCGCGCTTTCGTCGCTTTTATGGCATAATTATAAATTCGTCGAGAAAATGGTTTCCATGGTCGCAGCCGGCAAAATAGAGCTTTTAGGAAGCAGTTTTTCGAATTGCTCCCTGCCGCTGGTCGATAAAGAAGTCGTAATAGAGCAGGTGGCGTCTCACAAACAATATATAAAGCAGGTATTCGATCATTTACCGAAGGGTTTTATATTCTCCCAGGACTGCTTTTCAAAGGAAATGCTCGCGGTGATAGGCGAGAATAATTATAAGTATTTCGTTTTACAGGACCGTTATTTTAATCAGTCAGCGGTCAATTCGCTTATCGATTCATTTGAAAAGAAAAGCCGCGTCAATGAAGAGGCCATATCAAAGCTCGTTTATATACCTAAAAAAATAATATCGGAGGGCCGCGATTTTTTTGCCTTCAGCGAATTCAGCGAATTTGGCGAATATTTTAAGAAAGCGCTCGATGAAAATAATGAAAATATATTTTATAAATTCGTTCAGAGCGCCTTTAAGTCGTTTGAAAAATTCGATTGCGATTCGTTGATTACGTTGAAATTCGATATGACGGATATTTCCAATATATCGCAGAAACCTCTGTTTGAATTATCGAAAGTGCCGGAAATTATATTGAATTTTATGCGCTTCATAGCCGAAACTAAAAATTTTCAGGCGGTTACTTACGAAAAATGGCATGATGAAAACCATAACAGAACCGAAAACGACAACACTCATATATTAAATCCGTCAGGGCTCAAGCGCTCTTCCTGTTATAAAAATCCGGACTATTACGAAAAAGCGTCCTCGTCCGCGGTGTTTAAAAAGCGGCTGAACGCCGTTAATTCATACGCCCAGAAACTTTCGGATTCCAGGAAGCTGTGCGCCGGCCTGATGCGCGCCGACAGGGAAAAAATAGCTTATAATCCGATTGTCGAGCTTTCGAAAATGTCGGCTATGCTTTATCAGCATTCGTTCGGCGCGTTCGATGAGCTCGACTCGCAGAGGGCGCTGGTAGATTCTTTGAGCGAGGCCGAAATACATCTTAACTGTCTGAGCGAATTAAAGGCGAACAATAAAGGCGCCTATACTATAGATATTAATGGTAACGGCAGGGAAAATATAATAGTGGTCAATGATAAAATATTCGTTTTATTGAATGAAAACGGGTCTATTAATAATTTCATAGAGTTGATTCGAGGTTATGAATATATAGGCGGCGACGTTTCAAAGCCTATGAACAGGCTTAACGCGCTTTACGATTTCAAGCCGGGCGAGGATTTTTATTCGCTTGATTCGCATGATGAAGAGGAACGCGTCGAATATAAATATCAGCCGTCGCACTCGATTCTCGTAGGCGCGCAGTTCAATCACAGAAACAGAAAATTTGAAGTGGTAAAGGGCATGTCGCTTTTTAATAATAAATTCGTAACGCGTTATAATATTAAAAATAGCGGAACCAGTCTGTTGCAGATGAGCTGGAAAGTTAAATATTCGTTTTCGCCTGATTATCTTTCGGTTTTAAAATACGGACGTCCGGTTCTGGCCTTTTTTTCAAAGGATAAAGCCATCGAGCCCGACCGCGATTATAAAGGGCTGGAAGAAGGTCTTGGCGTGGCTAATAAGTTGAGCGACAGCCGTATTTACATAGATACTCTCAGAATATTTCCTGATTATATTAAAACTTTAACCATGCACCATGCGTACGGTATAATTATAAATTATAACCTTTCTTTTCAGCCGCTCGAAGAAAAGCATTTTATACTGGATATCGGTTTTTAATCAAGATGGGAGCTTTTAAACGGCGCCGAATTTTTTTTCGAGTTTATCGATATCGACTAATAAGGTGGTTTCATTGGTGTAGGTGACCTTGCCGGCGGCTCTTTTGATTTTTTTTACATATTTACGCATGGCGCATGAAACAAATATTTTAGTGGCGCCGCGGCCCTGCGAAAAATGGACCGCGTAAAGCGCGGCTTCTTCGATAGCCCGTTCTATGGCTTCGGCGTCTGAATTTTTAGGAGTTTTTAAAATAACGCTGGGCCCCCTGAAATCTTTGACGTGAAGCCAGTAATCCTGCTGTCCGGCTATTTTTGAAAGTATATAATCGTTTCCCGTATCGGAGCGGCCTACATAAATTAAAAACCCTTCTTCGCTTGTAAACAGCCTGTAGTATTTGCTGGCGGTCTCCCCGGCGGAGCCTTCCGCCGCTTTATTTTTGGCGCGGTCTTCGCCGCTTTCTTTTTTTGCGACGCAAGATTTAAAAATTTTAAGTTCGCCGGCAAATTCGCAGAGAAATTTTTTGCGGGTCCTTTTTTCATATATTAATTCGCCGGCTATCGATATTATATCTTTTTCAACCGCCGCGCAAAATTCGGTCGAAAAAGTCAAATGACCGATATCGAGTCTGGCGCGGCATTCTTCGATGCGCGCAAGTATATTATCGAGTTTGAATATTATATTTTTGCAATATTCGTTTTTGGCTTTAAGCCTTTTACTGATTTTAAAATAGCGGTGCGCGTTGTCCGAAATTAAAATGCGCGCATCGAGCGGTATTTTGATTTCGCCGATAGTTACGGATTCCGTTTTTTTATTGCCGCCGCTCGCTTTGATATCGTTTAGCGCGGATATTATTAAATGGCCGTAATCCGAGTATTTTTTATAGTCGGCGGATTCTTTCAAATCGGATTCGAAGGAGTCTTTCTTTCTGATTGCCATATCTTTTAATTTAGATATCTTATCTTTTAATTTAGCCGTTATAAATTCCGAATCGCGGGATATATAAAAACGCGCGTAGCACTCGTTGACAGAGCCGCAGGTCTCCCGCGAAGACGATTCGCCGTCCGCTGTCGTTTCTTTGCCGGCTCCGCGGGCGGAGTTTTCGGCGGCGGGTATGTCGAATGGATAAGCGTATTTTTTAATTTTGCCTTCAGCGTTTTTTTCGGAGTAAATGGAGGTATTATATATATTGAATATTGAATTATTGTCGCCGCGGCTTGTTTCTATAAGGTTTTTAAATGATGCGCGGTCGGGCGATGAAAATATCCGGGCAATTTCAAAGAGCGCTCTCTGGTGAGGCCGCGTTTGCGCAACCTTGCACAAAAAAGGCGAAAGGCCGTTTAATCGTTTTATCAGTTCTTTGGCCGGAAAAGCCCGCGGCAGAGGATTCGCGGCGCCGATTCCGTCCGCGGCTGTGTCCGTACTGGCGTTTCGGGCGTTTTCGATGGCTTCTCCGGCGTCGGTTTCGCGAAGAATTTCGCTTATATCTTTTTTTTGAGGTTTTTTAATGAATTCGCAAAGATTATGCGAAAAGTTGAGAGCGCCCAAAACCTTTTCAGAACTTAAGTTTTGGATTTCGCAGTTGCCCGAGTATAAAAATGAATTACTGTGTTTGCCCATAAATTCGAAAAACAGAATATATTCGCTTTCGCTGAAACTGTCTTTTGCGGATAAATAAAGCGCTAATATTCTGTCTGAATGAATGGTTTTAATATCTTTGATCCGCGCGCCCTCGAGGTGTTTTTTTAAAAGCAACTGGTAATTGGAAGGGGTGTTCATGAAATTTATTTTATATTCAGCCGTATGAAAAAAGGCCGCAAAATTAGGATTGATCGATATGAGCATAATGGAGGGGCCGTTTTCGTTTCTTAAAACGAAAGCGAACTCACCGTCGCGATGCTGCATTATTTTATCGATAGTGCGGCCGGTTATTTCATTTTTGATTTCTAATGTTAATATTTTAAGGCTGAGCGAATCAAAACTCACGGTTTATTTTTTCTTAGTGTCCTTTTGGGGTTGTTTTTCTTTTTTAGCGGCACAACCGCAGGATTTGCACATAAGATTACCTCCTTTTACGATATGCGTCAGGACGCATTTTTAAGGTTTCTATATTAAATTTACTAAATATTTGCTTTATTGTCAAGTTTATTCTATTATTTTATTCCATTATTTCTATCAATTATTCTTAATTAATTATTTTAAATCAGTTGTATAAAAAGGTTTTAATTTCTTTTAGAGCATTTACGCAGCCTTCTTTATTTTTAGAGGCGGCGCAGGTTTCGAGGCGTCCTAACTTCAGATATAGTTCGTTGAATTGAAGAGTGCCGCTCAGCCCTTTTAATTTATGCGATTTAATTTCAAGTTCGTTAAAATCATTTTTTTCAAGCGCGGCGCATATTTCGGATATATTGTCATTTAAAGACTTGATGAATTGAGAGTATATAGTTTTAACCGAATCATAGCCGACCATCGAAATATTAATGTTATAAAAATTTTTAACGGCTTCGATGAAAATAAAGTAATTTAAATCGTAATTTTCATATATTTTTTTTGCCGCGAGCTGGTATATTTTAGCGAACAATAATTTGAAATTAATAGGTTTCGATATATAATCATCCATTCCGGCGGCGAGGCATTTTTCTTTTTCTCCCTCTATCACATTGGCCGTCACGGCTATTATTGTGGTTTTTCCGACGGCGTCATCCGGCTTTTTTTCCCTTATGCGGCGGCAGCATTCGTATCCGTTTATAAAAGGCATCTGGCAATCCATCAATATTATATCGTATCCCCGGCTGGATGACATTTCAATTGCCGCTGAACCGTTTTCGGCGATATCGCATGATATATCGTTTTCTTCGAAAAAAAGTTTTACCAGCTTTCTGCCGGTTGGATCGTCTTCTACCACTAATATCCGCGGCGCGGCAACTTCCATGAGCACCGCGGCTTCTATGCCGCCGGGCTGGAGCTTTTCAGCCGTTATATTATCGTCCGTAGCCGTAGCCGCTGCCGGGGCTGTCGTCTCCGTCGTCTCCGTCGGATTATTTGCGGCTGTCGCTATATTATTAGAAGATTCTTTGATAAAATTTTTATTCATATTTTTTTTCAGGATGACATAAAAACTGAATGTCGAACCTTCGCCTATCTTACTTTCGGCCGAAATATCGCCGTTCATAAGAAGCGTGATTTCTCTGGAAATGGAAAGTCCCAGTCCGGTGCCGCCGTGCTTTGCAGCCGATGTTGAGGCGCCCTGAATGAAGGGCTTAAAAAGGCCGGCCATATCCTGCGGGGCGATTCCGGCGCCGCTGTCTTTAATTTTAAAGTTGATTTTAACGTTTTCACCGTTTTCTTCGATTACTTCGCTGACTAACGAAATATATCCGCCGTCCGTAAATTTAAAAGCGTTGCTCAATAGATTGTTTATGATTTGAGAAAGACGTATTGGATCGCCGAAAAGTTTTTGTGGTATTTTATTGTCAATAAATACCGTAAAATCTATATTTTTTTCGTAGGCTTTCGGAGCGAAAAGGGCCGCCGAGCTTTCGACGGTATCACGGAGGCTGAATTCGGATTCTTCGAGGCTTAATTTGCCAGCGTTAATTTTTGAGATATCCAGCACGTCGTTTACTATGTTAAGCAGCAGTTTAACGGCGGCTGTGGCTTCTTTGAGATAACCTGCCTGCTTTTCGTTTATTGCGGTGCGGCCGAGCAGATCTAAAAATCCGGTGAGCGCATTTATAGGAGTCCTGATTTCATGCGATATCGTCGCTATGAAATGGCTTTTAGCGGCGTTGTCGGTTTCCGCGCTTTTTTTAGAGGCTAAAATATTAAATTCCGCCAGTTTTTTCAAGGTGATATCCCTTAATGATATTAATCGCGCCTGCGCTCCGTTTTCGCCGGAACCGGCTATCGTCGAAATTATAATTTCCGCCCATAAAATCGGTTTTTCATAAAATTTAAATTCGTACCTGCCGTTTTTATTAGCGCTTATTAATTTTTGTATTTCAAAATAATCTTTAAACAATTCGCCGGCGGGCATAGCGTTTTTTATTTCGCTGCGCGATTCAAAGAATGCCGCGGCGCGGTGGTTAAAATCTATTATATTTTCGTTTTCATCGATTATTATAAGCGCGTCGTCGATGGTTTTAAGTACCAGTTCGCTTACCAGCGGCGTGGAACTTAAAAACCCCATTTTCAGAATCGCGTAAGCCAGAAGCGGGCCCATTAAAATAAAAGTTACAGGTGTTATATCCAAACCCGGCACGGGGTTTAGATCCATAATAAAAAAGGCGCCGCCCGTCCACGGAATTAAAAACGCAAAAAAAATCATGACAGCCTGCCGCCTGAAGTAATTGACGTATTTAAGCGAATTGAAAAGCAGAAGAAAATTACTTATAAACATATAAATAAAAATATAAGGCGTGAAAAAATAATAATAAGCCGTGCCTTTATTTATAATAACCAGATTCGAACCGTTCGGGGCAAGGGTATAGCCGTCCCACATAAGGTTATGATGACAATCATTGGTAAAAGCTAAAAAAGCCACGACCGCGGCCGGCAGGAACCATAAAACCGTGAATGGCCACGAAGCTGCTTTATTAAATTGAGTATATTTGAGGGCGAAAATAAGCACAAGCGCTGGCGCTGCCGCAATGGCCAGAAATTCGAGTTTTATGGTAAAAAATTTAAGCGGTATGGGGGTTAACGCTGAATCGATAGCAGCGCCGGCGGTCCACGCGAAAAGAGCGGCAAGAAGCATAAGCAAAGGGCCGGCAAATGGCATTTTACGCCTGCGCCAGACTATATATACGGTTATGCCCATAACTATCAGCGATAATAAAAAAAGCAGCGTGAATTTAGTGATTATTATTAATGGGACGATTGTTCCATCGAGCGTATTCATATGCGTATTCATATGCGTAATCCATTTTTATAAATTCATAGTCTAAACCAAACCAAACTAAACCAACTAAATTTATCCAAATTTAATGTAAATTAATCGAATTAAATTTTAAATTTTAATTTTTGATGATTATAATAACATTAAAACTTTATAATATCAATAATAAATCGTTTTATATTAGTATTTTTTATAATTTTTAATTAATCAAATTTTTAATTTAGAATTAATTATAGCCTTATGAAAAAAAATAATGACAATTAAGCGATTAATGTGATTAACACCTTGACAAAAAGAAACTTTTAATTTAAAATATTACTGATATGAAATATGGAAATAAGATTAAAATTTTAGTTATCGAAGACGATGTTATTCTTACCGCTCTTCTACAGGAGTCGGTGTTTAACGCCGACGAGTTCGAATTCACCATAACTCATTCTTTTGAAGAAGCGAAAGAACTTTTAGCCTGTCTCGATTTAAATTCGAAACTTTTCGATATTATAGTTCTCGATTTAAAGCTGCCGGGCGGTTCCGGGCTCGATCTGCTAAAAGGGTTGCGCGCAACCGGCAATGAGCACCCGGTTATTATTTTATCGTCAAAAAGCGCCGAGGACGACAGGATTGCCGGGCTCGAATCCGGCGCGGACGATTATTTATGCAAGCCTTTTTCGTTGAAAGAATTATATATCCGCGTGAAAAAAATAATTAAACGCTCCCCCGCAAAAGGAGTGAAACATCCTGCTGTAAAGGTTTTTATTTCAGGCGATTTAACCGTAAACTTCAATCTGCGCGAAGTGTTCGTTAAAGACAACCGTATAGGCCTTACGCCCAATGAATTCGATATTTTAAAATATCTTATCGAAAATAAAAATACTGTTATCGAGCGCAGCGCGCTTAAAGCCGATATTTGGGGCGGCAGTCCTATAACAAACGGCACTATCGATTCTTACGTGTCGCGGCTGCGCACTAAATTGTCGCCATGCGGCGATATAATTGAAACTATTCACGGTATCGGTTATAAAGTCAAGTCTGACGATTAACCGGCCTTTATTTTTTGTGAATATCACAGTTAACTATAATTTTATTGCGTTCGTTGACGCTTATTTGATAATTACCTTCAGCGGGGCATTTTAAATAATCGTTTAACAATTCGCTTTCGTAAATATTTTCAACCGTTATCGAATTTTTCTTATCAGGATATTTAGCCAGATATAAAAGCGCCCCGGTTTCAAGCAGTTTAATATTGCGTTCGCAGCCGGCTTCAGACGATAAAAATAATTGCGTTATTAAATCCCATGAATATATGTGAGCGCATATTAATTCGTCTATCGATTTTATTATATCCCCCGCCGTATTAATATTTATTTCAACCGCGTTTGAAACAATATCCGTTTTAGCCGCTTTATTTAATTCTATTATAAATTTAAGAAGTTTGCGCGCGTAAACAAGCTCTTTAAGGGCGAAGCGCGTTAATTTGCGCGCGCTGGTTTCTACCTCGATAACATCGACTTCCGCGAGAGTGTCCGCCGATTCTTTAAGCGATTGGGCGAACTGCCTGTCCGCCGATTCTTTGAACTCCGTCGCGGCCTTTGATTCGTTGAATTTTACCGCCGTTTTAAGACTTCGCCCGTTAATAATAAAAATTATCCAGCGGGCGTCTTTTAAAAATGGTTTATATGCAAATTCCTTTTCGTCAAAATTATTAATGGCGGAAGCGAGAAATTCAGGCCCGATAACTGCGATAATAGGCGCTTTCGCTTCGCGGCTCATAACGAGTGAGCATTCCGCCGCGAATTCTTTACGGTTTGATAAATTAGCGGCTTCGGTAGCTTTGAGCGAGTTAATAATTTTTTTGAGGCCGGCCGCGCTGGATAAAATTATTTTACCGCCGTGATAACAGCCCGCCAGATTGTAGTAACGAAAGACCGTTTTAGACTCGTAAACGCCGGTTTTGAAATTATTAGCATCGCTCTCGCCGCCGTTGTCGCCGCCGCCGCCGGCCCTGTTTGAAAAGGCTGTTAAATTTTCTATAAGTTTGTCGTAATCAAAGCCGGGCGGCGTGTGAATAAATGATATAAAATCGATATTGCCTTTTTTATGCCGTCCGAACGCGATAAATATGAAAATAGATTTAATCGCCGTTATATTTTTAAATGGCGTCGCCGCCAGAAAAACTTTTACGGGCGCGGATATTGACAGTTCTTTTATCAATTCGCCCGGTTTTATTTTTATAAACAGGTCGTAATTATCGGGAATATATTTAAAGTCGTCTATTTCAGAACCGTAAGCCGCTGTCATGAAGTTAAATGGCGCGGTTGCTGTTACCGTTACCGTTGCCGTCGCAGCCGCCAGCCCGATAATCACAAATAATGCGGTTATAAAAACAAGGTTATATATTTTTTTGTGAAAAGGCATTAATAAACTCCGTTACTATACTGATTACGAATTAATATACGCTTATAAAAATATAATCGGTTTATAATTGTCATAAATTAATGGCGATATTAACCCGAAAAATACAATTAAAGTTTGATATTGTTCGAAAAGACTTGTTTTATTTAATTTTTATCAAAGTTATTATAAATAAAAAAACTTCGCCGTAGCCAACATTCCGCAGCCGCTGAAGGCGGCGAGGACGTTGGCGAGGCGAATGTTTTTTAATTATTTTTTACATTTCAACTGTATTTTCCGGGTTAACACAAAAAATAAATTTTCATTTAGTTGCAGTTAGTTGCAGTCTTTGAGCGCATAAAATCTTAAAAACCCCCGTCTGTTAAGAAGCGAGGGTTTTTAAGGTTATTTGCTTATTTGTTGATTACTCTGTCCGTTTTAATAGTATTACTACTGATTAATGGCGTTTTCGATAGCCTGTGCGTCGTTGTAATTTTTGTAAGTATTGTAGGCTTCGCTAACTTCGGGTAATTTTTTTCTTTCTTCGAGCTGTCTTTTAAGTTCAGGGTTCGTCGATACTAAATTAGAGTCGATTCCGCTGAATAAAAGGTTGATATATCTTTTATAGGCCGTGTCTGCGTCGGATGCCTGCCATGAACCTTCTGAAAATTCATTAGCGCTTTTCGGGTCGAAATTAACCGGTTCGGATATGATAGCATCATCGATTGAGGCATGGAGTCCTTCTGATACCATGACCGCTTTTTGAGGCGTTTTGGTTTCGACGAGGCCTTTCCATACTTTTACCGCGCCGGTTTTCTGGTTGTCTTTGGCTTTTGCCGTTACGGAGAATATAGTGCCTCTGACGCCAGCTACGAATGTCGGTGCGATTACTTCGAATTTACTGCCGACTTTAACTATTCTTAACCAGGTTTGACCGTTATGTAACTTGATTGATTCAAGAGCTATTTCAAGTTCGCTGTTAGGAGTTACTCTGAGGATGTTGCCGTCGTTATAGCATATTTCAAGTTTTGATTCATCGGCAACTTTTATTTTATCACCAACGTTGATTTTATCATCGAAAGACAATTTCAGCCAGTCGGTTTCCTCGCCGCGCTGAATTTGAGCGCTGCCAGAGATTAAAGACACCTTACCTATGTTGATTATATCAGAATTCGAATATGCGAAGTCAATGGATATCATTGCTATTAAAACAGTCAGGCATAACAAAGAAGCAGTTTTAATAAATAACTTCACTAAATAACCACCCCCTATAATTAATAAAAATCAACAATAACAATAAGAATCGAACAAAGAGCCAATGTTAATTGTTGTTAAAATAATTATACAACACAAAATAGGTTTTGTCAATTTTATAACGAAAAATAAAAATAAAAATATTGTTGATACCATTTTAAGATTTATTTACCAATAACTAACTAATTAACGACTCGTGACTCGCGCTCCCGCGTCCGTTCCCCTAACGACTAATGACTAGCGACTAGCGACTCCTTCGTCCGTTCCCCTAACGACTAATGACTAGCGACTAGCGACTCCTTCGTCCGTTCCCCTAACGACTAGCGACTAATGACTAATGACTACCGTGCCGCCCTTATATCTTTCATCGCGCCTTCTTTACTTAAAAGCGCCGACAGGACGGGATCTTTAAGGACGGCGGCGGAGTCCATTTTAACGCCGTCAACGATCATTTCGCGTTTGATCAGGCGCACGCCGTGGCTGTAGTCGGCGTATGAATTTTCGTGTATCCATGAAAGCGGCTGGATATTTTTGCCGCCCTTCATCTGCCAGCCGTAAATGATAACCCTGTCTGGATGAGCGTTTAAGCTGTTGGAGATAATTACGTCTTTTTTATGGCCGGCCGCCAGTTCGCCGTCTTTATGGCCGATTTTTGCCGTCTGCGATTGGACGAGCTTCTGGTGTTCGGTGTAAAATTCGCTCTTCATCATCCGGTTCTGCCAGTTTGGATAGTTGCCGGAAGACATCGGCTGCGGGTTCAACTTCGTCGAAGCCTGCGCGTATATGTCATCGACCATTTTAGCGGTAGGAAGCATGCAGCCGAGTTTGTCGGCTATCTGCTGGGCCGTTACGGGGCTCATCGGGGTTCTCACATAATCGGAATCGTTTCCAACAGCCAGATAATCCGGCGCGGCGAAGTATGAAATTGTGTGTTCTTTGCCGTCTGAGAGCACTTTTTTTACTTTGATCTCCTTGAATTTATTTAAAAACGAAGGAGTATTGCCGGCAAGTATCGCTTTTTTTATTTCTTCTTCGCGCGCCTGGCGGCTCATCGTTGCGGTTGCGGCCATAAAAGCGGCGCCGTTTTTTTGATTCCCGCTGATTTGAGAGTCTTTTTCATCGAAGATTTTTTCATTAAAGATTTTTTCTCCGGGGATAGTGCCGGCTTCGCCGGCAGCTTCATTTCCGTCTGTTCTGTCAGCGCCGGATGATTCGTTGCCGTTCGCTATGCCCGTGTCGGCCGTTTTATTCTGAGAAATTGAATTATCCGCGTCGGCAGGTCCGTCAGGAAAAGAGGATATTCGTTTGCCCGCCGTCATTTTCCTGGAGGCGCTTTCCGGAGTTATGCCGTCGTCCGGTTTTGAAATTCTGCCGGATAAATTACCCGAAGTATTAAAAGAAGTTTTTTCAGAGTTTATGTATGTTTTCTCATCTTCTGATTCCGCCGTTTTTTTATTTAAGGCGATATATGTTTTGTAAGCGTAGGCCGTCCGCCCCTTATATTCGATTATATACCATTGGCCGCTGACGCCGGTTACGGTTACGGCGGCGGAGTTCGGCAGTACTCCGAGTATGGTTCCCCAGGGTTTCGTTCTAACGTTTAATCCTATCTTTTCGAGATTTATTACAACGCCGGCGGCCGGAAAAATAGAAGTTTTGCCCGCGTCGCCTTCCGTTTTACCTTCGAAGGCCGTTCCTTTTTCATCTATGCCGTCAACGCAAATTTCTTCGCCGCTTTTGATATTTTTTTTAACCGCGGTAATATCGGCGGCGCAGGGAAGTGAATATAAGCCAAGCGCGCTGGCGGTTATTAAGGCGCAAATTACCGGTTTAAGTTTTTTGGTCATATCGCTCGCTCCTTTTAATTTATGAGTCCATTCCAAATATTCGATTTATCGAATTCAGGTAACGATTTTTCAATGGCTTTCAGACGTATTTTTGACATTTTTTAACTTTTTTTAACTTTTTGAAGCGGACTTATTAATTATACTGTAAAATTACTAAAAAAGTTTTAATTATTTTTTCTGAATTTTAATGTTTATGAATAAATATGATGAATAAAATCGATTTCTGAAGTTTTAATAATAGTGAAAAAATAGCTGAAAAAAACTTTTAACTTGACAAATGAAGGCCTTTTCAGTAGAATTCATTATTGTTTTTATGTATATGAAATCTGACAGTCTTTTCGTTAAGTTATTCATAGCATTGTCATAAAAAATCGAGGAGCGATATTAATGAGTAAAGAAAATGTAAAAATGATGTTCGCTAAAATGTCAAAAGATGAAGTATTTCACAAAAGATACACCGATTTAATGCAGGCTCACCAGCAGGAAACGGAAAAAAACCTCGCGGATAAGCTCATTCAACTTGGTAAAACCGCAGGATTCAAATTCTCGAATGAAGACCTGCTTGCGGCGCGCGCCGAAGTTATGGATATGGCTAATTCGAATAAAGAACTTTCGGATAACGATTTAGAGAGGGTAGCCGGAGGCGGACTACAAAAAGCGTCTGTGTTAGTGGCCAGCATTTGTAGCGTCGGAATTGCCTGTGGGATAGTCAGCGCAATCGCCGAATCGAGTGAAAGCGGCAAATGCGGCGCCGGCCTGTCAATTACTGAAAAATGCTGATTTAACTCAGGCTGTAATTTGAACTGTTTTAGTAATGATTAGGCGGGCGCGAATGATGGCGCCGGGCCTGTTTTTTTGAATGTGAATCGAGGAGCGATATTAATGAGTAAAGAAAACGTAAAAATGATGTTCGCTAAAATGGCAAAAGATGAAGTATTTCACAAAAGATACACCGATTTAATGCAGGCTCACCAGCAGGAAACGGAAAAAAACCTCGCGGATAAGCTCATTCAACTTGGTAAAACCGCAGGATTCGAGTTCTCGAATGAAGACCTGCTTGCGGCGCGCGCCGAAATTATGGATATGGCTAACTCGAATAAAGAACTTTCGGATAACGATTTAGAGAGGGTAGCCGGAGGCGGACAACAAAAATTGCTTGCGGTGACGTGCAGCATTTGTACCATCGGGATCGGTTGCGCTGCAGTCAGCCTGGGCGGTGAATCAATGGAAAGCGGCGGCTGCGGCGCCCGTATGTCAACGACTAAAAAATGCTGATTTAATTCAGGCCGTAATTCGAACTGTTTCAATAACTAACAAGCGAGGCGCGAATGATGGCGCCGGGCCTGTTTTTTGAGTGCGCATAATTGCGTAAAATAAGAGGGAGGTATTTTTTATGAAAATAATAGTCAGAAAGCCCGTTCAGGACGAGATCGAGCAGATGAAAAAACTTCCGGTCTGGGAGTGCGAGCCTAAAAACTTTCCATGGCATTACGATGAAAAAGAAACCTGCCTCATACTTGAAGGCAGCGTTAAGGTTAAAGCGAACGGCGAAGAAGTTGAATTCGGCGCCGGCGATCTGGTTATTTTTCCAAAAGGACTGAGCTGCGAGTGGAGCGTTGGTAAAAAAGTCAGAAAACACTATAAATTCGGCGAATAAATTTTTAGTGTCGGTAAAACAAACAGAGAACTGTCGCTAATACCGACACTTTTTTTCTTTGTTTATCGCATGGGCCGGTTCTGTAAAGTGAAAAAATAATTGAAATATGATGAAAGTGATTATATAATATTATTGAAATTTTAATGAAATCAGTATGTTTACAATATTTTACATAGTTTTTTCGAGATTAGGCATAAAAAATGCTTTCGTAAATAGCGTATAACAAAAACGCTTAAAAATAAAATTGTTATACGGTCAAATGGTTTATAAGCGCCGCTTTATAATATGATTTGAGTTTAATTAAATGTGGTTGTTTGTTTAAGTCTTTAAATCTAAGAAGTAAAGCGGCAAAAAGCGGTCCGGGCATCCGGGCCGTTTTTTTATATATGTTTTTATGATATTTAATTTTATGGTATGATATTTTGTCTGTGATATTATATTACGATATTTAATCGATATTTAACCTTTGCATTTTATTCGTTTTTTTAGTATAATGCCGTTTAAAAATTATGGATATGAAAAGTTGTAAAATAACTATAACCGGAAGAGTCCAGGGCGTCGGCTTCAGGCCGCATGTTTACCGTATGGCCGCGCAATACGGACTTTCGGGCTGTATTAATAACAGCGTCAATGGCGTGGAGATCGAAGTTTCCGGCGGCGCCGCCGCCCTCGACGGCTTCGTTAAGCGGCTTAATGAGTTTCCGCCGCCTCTTGCGGTCGTCGAAAAATTTCAAGCTGAAAATATAGCTTTTAAACCATATTCCGGCTTTGAAATATTACATTCAGATTCGGTTAATATGTCGGTAAAGTCGGTTTTTGTTTCGCCGGATCTTGCGGTATGCGCCGATTGCGCGGCTGAAATTTTCGATAAAAACGACCGGCGCTACGGCTACGCCTTTACTAACTGCACTAATTGCGGCCCGCGCTATACCATAACCCGCAAACTTCCTTATGACCGGCCGGTAACTACCATGTCGGTTTTTGAAATGTGCCCAAAGTGCCGGGCCGAATACGACGATCCGTTAGACCGCCGTTTTCACGCCCAGCCGAACGCCTGTCCCGAATGCGGCCCGGGACTCGCTATCATCGAAGATCTTAGAGCGGCCGGCGCCGGCGGTTTCGCGCGGCTTGAATTTTTAAAAGATACGGCGCCGGTCATTAACCGGGCGGCTGAATTTTTGGCGGCCGGCCGCATAGGCGCCCTTATGGGGCTCGGCGGCTTTCATATAGCCTGCCGCGCCGATTCCGACGAAATAGCGTTGCGGCTTCGCGAACTTAAAAACAGGCCGTCTAAACCTTTCGCCTTGATGGCGCCTTCAATGGAGTGGATCAGACGTTTTTGCGAAGTATCGCCGGCCGAGGAGGAGCTTTTGCTATCGAGCGTTTCGCCGATAGTTTTGCTGAAACGCCACGGCCGGGAGTCCGACTTTAATTTATCGGAGCTTGTCGCGCCGGATAATAATTATTTAGGCTTTATGCTGCCTTACACCCCGCTGCACCTGCTTTTGATGAAGGCGGCGGGCGCGCCGCTTATTATGACATCCGCTAATATCAGCGACGAGCCTATTTGCTTCCGGCTGGAGCAGGCGGCCGAAAAACTTTGCGGTATTTGCGATTTCGCCATGGCGCATAATCGCGAGATATTAATTCCGTGCGACGATTCGGTGTGCTTCGTGGAGGGCGGAAAAACCTTTACAGTAAGGCCTTCGCGCGGTATCGCCCCGTGCGTCATATCGACGAGCGGTCAATGCGCCGGCGCTGGCAAAACCAATGTGGCCTTCGGCGCTATTCTTAAAAATACGGTTTCATTTAATCTTGATAAAAAAATATTAATTTCCCAATATATTGGCGATACCGATAATCTCGAAAATTACGACCTGCTGGTATCGACGGCGGAAAGATTCACCGAATTATATAATTTGAAGCCCGGCGCTTTAATATGCGATAATCATCGCGGTTCAAACGCCGCCGCTTACGCCGCCGAAACGGCGGAGCGCGCCGGCGCCGAATTGATATCGATCGGCCATCATTACGCACACGCGCTTTCGGTGATGGCTGAAAACGATATAGAGGGGCCGGTTATATGCCTTTCATTCGACGGCACCGGTCTTGGCGACGACGGCAGTGTATGGGGCGGCGAGTTCCTGGTATGCGATACCGCCGGATATGAGAGGGCCGGTTACTTCGAGTCGTTCAGGGTTTCAAACTATGACGGCGCGGTTAAAAATGTATCGAAGCTGGCGCTGTGCGCCGCGAATGAATTTTACGGCGGCGCCGGCAAAAAAGACTATAAAGATGGCGCCGAAGATATCATGCGCTTCTTTGACGAATTTGACCTTCCGCTGGCAAACGCGGAAAAGAATATCATATTAAAAGCGGTCGAAGGCGGCGTTAATACCGTCAAAACAACCTCGCTCGGAAGAATTTTCGATGCAATGGCGGCCGTGGCCGGCTTCAACAGGCCGGTTTCCTTCGAGGGCGAAGCCGCGATATGGCTCGAAATGCAGGCGGCTTTCGCGCAAAAAGATCCGCTGAAGCGCGCCGGTGAAGATATAAACGGCGGCGAGGCCGGCATATACCCTTATCGGATATGCGCGCGCGGCGAGGCGCATGTTATTGACTGGCGCGATATTTTAAAGGGCGCAATGGCCGATAGAAGATCGGGCCTGCCCGCCGGGATTATATCTTTAAAGTTTCACCGCACGATCATAAAAGCGGTTTATGAAACGGTTTGTATGATCGCCGATAAATATAAAATTTACGATATTTGTCTGGCCGGCGGCGTATTTTATAACAGAATCCTGCCTGGCGGGCTGCTTGAAATGTTCGACGGGTCCGGCTTCACGGTTTCTTCGCCGGAACCTGCTGCCGGATGCCGCCCGCCGTTTAAGGTTTATCTTCCCGGTCGCGTCAGTTTCGGCGACAGCGCCATATCGGCCGGACAGTGTTATTACGCGATGAAACGCCGGGATTTAAATTGAGTTTTAAAAAAGGCGCGCAGAGCTGAATTCGGCCATACGCCTTATTATATAAAAGCGGTTTTAAAGTTTTTAATTAAAATATATTTTAGATTGGAGGCCTAAATTATGTGTCTTGGAATACCGGTTCCCGTTACTAAGGTTTTAGAGGGCGGTTTCGCGGAGGTAAAGATCGGCGATACCCTTAAAAAAATAAATATAGCGATGGTTCCCGAGGCGGTTGAAGGCGATTATCTCGTTCTGCACGCCGGATTCGCGATCACGAAGATCAGCGCCGAAGAGGCCGAAAAAACTTATCAGATGCTCGAAGAAATAGAACAGGGTAAAGAAATAAAATCGATATTCAATTAACGAGAGGAAATAAGATTTATGGATTTTAACCTCGAGCAATATTCTAAAAAAATTAATAAATCCGCGGCGGCCGCAAAACTGCTTGAAAGCATAACCGGCCTTTGCGAAAAGATCGATAAAGACCGCATAAACCTGATGGAGGTCTGCGGCACTCACACGCATGAAATATTTAAATCCGGCGTAAAAGCTATACTGCCGAAGAAGATCAGGCTGCGGTCGGGTCCCGGATGCCCCGTCTGCGTGACGCCCGACTCTTATATCGACGGCGCGATCAATCTGGCTAAAGATAAAGATTTCATCGTTACGACATTCGGCGATATGTTGAAGGTGCCCGGCGCGGCTTCGAGCCTTAAAGCCGAACAGAACGCCGGCGCGGATGTCCGCGTGGTCTATTCGCCCGAGGAAACCCTGGATATCGCGGCTCAAAATCCCGATAAAAATATTGTTTTTTTAAGCGTTGGGTTCGAAACTACCGTTCCGGCTTCGGCTTTTTTAATTAAAGCGGCCGAAGCGCGTAATTTGAGTAATCTTTATATTTACGAAGCTAATAAAACCGTGCCGGAGGCTATTTTAGCCATAGCAAGGCATCCACAGGTTAAAATCGACGGATTTATTCTGCCGGGGCACGTTTCGGTTATTATTGGCGCGAACGCATATAAGCCAGCCGCGGCTGAAAGTAAAATACCCGGCGTGGTGTGCGGTTTTGAGTATATCGATATATTGCTTGCTATAAATTCACTTCTTACGCTTATTTATGAAAAAAAAGCCGAGGTAGTTAACGACTATCCGCGCGTGGTAACCGCTGAAGGCAATCGGGCCGCGCAAAACGTTATAGCCGAAGTCTTCGAAACTTGCGATGCCGAATGGCGCGGTATCGGCATGCTTGCCGGAACCGGGCTCGGACTTCGTAAAAAATATAAAAAATATTCGGCCGCGGAAAAATTCGCGTCTATTATTCAAGCCGGTCAGCCGGCCCGCGCCGGCGGTCAAAACGCCGGAGTTGAAAGCGGCTGCCGGTGCGGCGAAGTCCTTCTTTCGCTTATAGAGCCGCCGGAATGCCCGATGTTCGCTTCGGCGTGCAATCCCGTTAATCCGGTCGGGCCCTGCATGGTTTCAAGCGAAG
Organism: bacterium UBP16_UBA6123; assembly: GCA_002423385.1. GTDB lineage: Bacteria > Muiribacteriota > UBA9980 > UBA9980 > UBA9980 > UBA9980. The sequence goes on along the minus strand of DIVV01000119.1, from coordinate 2,939 downwards.
GCGTATGCGCCGCTTATTATAAGTACGGCACGGCGGGAGCGGATATAGAACTTTAACTATATGTATCTGCGAGTTAGATTTATAAGTTGAGAGTTGAGAAGGGAGAGAAGGCGAAAAAGTTGAGAGTTAATGATTTTTTTACAAATTAAAAAGGCTTTTATCTGTTAAATAATTTTTAAAAATTATCAAAAATCCGATAGTTCTCCACTATGCACTCTCCACTATGCACTATAATTAGAGATTTTGACTTAATTTTAAATGCGTTAACAAAAAGGTGGTTATCTATGAGCATATTTTCACAGGCCGGCGGTTTGATTCTCGAGGCGCACGGCAACGGCGGCAAACTCACGCATGAACTTATAACCGAAGTTTTTGCCGCGGGTTTTAAAAATGAAACGCTCGACGCCGGCCTCGATTCGGCCGTTATGGACCCGGATTTTCTCGCCGCGGCGGCTAAAAAACGCTACGGCTGCGAATTCGGCGAAAAACTATCGGGCGCGCGCCTTGCGTTTACCACCGATTCGTATGTGGTCAGCCCGCTTTTTTTCAGCGGCGGCGATATCGGTAAACTCGCCGTCACCGGAACGCTTAACGATCTATCCGTTTGCGGCGCCCTGCCCTGCGCCTTAACCTGCGGCTTTATAATCGAAGAGGGTTTTGAAATAGCGAAGTTAAAGAAGATCGTCGCGTCTATGGCCGAAACCGCCGCCGCTAACGGCGTGGCTATAGTCAGCGGCGATACCAAAGTCGTCGGGCGCGGCCGCTGTGACGGAGTTTATATAAATACCGCTGGCGCCGGCTTGATACCGCCCGGCCTCGACTTAAAACCCGAAAATATAAAGGCCGGCGACGTCGTAATTATTACCGGAACCCCCGGCAATCACGGTATCTGCATATTAAACGAGCGCGGAAGTTATGTGGATAAAAACTCCGTGCCCTCCGACTGCGCGCCGCTCGCCGCGCCGCTCGCCGCGCTGATGAATGAAAAATTCGATGTCAGGGTTATGCGCGATCCTACAAGAGGCGGCGTGGCGACCACTCTTAACGAATTTAGCGCCCGCAATAAAAATATCGGCATCGAATTAATTGAATCGTCGATCGAATACGATAAAAACGCAAGGGCGCTCGCTGATATCCTCGGCATCGACCTGCTTTATTCGGCGTGTGAAGGCCGCGCGATAATAGTTTGCGCCGCCAAGGATGCCGAAGGCGTTATCGCCGTTTTAAAACGCTTCGATGAAACGCGCGGCGCCTTCGTTATGGGCCGCGCGAGCGAAAAAAATAAAGGCCGCGTCGTAATGAAAACGACCGTCGGCGGCGCGCGATTGCTCGATATGCAGGTGCTGGAGCAGTTTCCGAGGATTTGTTAAAATAAAGAAACGGAAGGTTTATTAAATGCATGAAATGGGGCTCGCCGCTAATATAATCGATATGGTCGCCTCCGAGCTCGATAAGCGCGGAATCGCCGCCGGGCGCCTTCGCGCGGTTAAAATAACCGTCGGTAAAATGACGCAGATAGTCGCTGAATCCCTTAAATTCGGCCTCGAAGTCAAAAGCGGCGCGGCCGGCTTCGGCTCAGTCGATTTTATAATAAACGAAGCGCCGCTTAAAGTTAAATGCGGCGCGTGCGGCTTTGAATCGGTTTTAGAAAGAAACGCCGGCTGCGGCGAATTAAATATGGCCTGCGCGCGGTGTTTTGCCAACCAGCCGCGCATTACCGGCGGGCGCGAATTCTCGGTCGATTCCATCGATATAGACGATTAGTTTTAAAAAAAGAAATAAGAAATAAAGCGGTTAATTATTGTCAGGAGGAGTTAGTTAAAATGTCTGAAATTGAAATAGCAAGAGATGTTATGGAAGAAAATGACCTTATCGCAAAAGAAGTTAACGATATATTGAATGAAAAAAATATTTACTGCATTAATATAATAAGCTCGCCGGGGGCCGGAAAGACCACGCTGCTCGAAAAAACGCTCGCCCGCCTCAAAGGCTCCACCGCCTGCGCCGTTATCGAAGGCGATATTTCAACGCCTATCGACCGCGACAGGCTTCTGCCGCACTGCGAAAGCGTCTATCAGATCAATACCGATACCTTCGGCGGCGACTGCCATCTGAGCGCCTTTATGATTAAAGACGCGCTCGCCGAATTCGACCTGGATAAAATTAAATTACTCATCATCGAAAATGTCGGTAACTTAATATGCCCTGCCGATTTTGAAATCGGAGAACATAGTAAAATATTACTTTATTCACTGACCGAGGGCGAAGACAAGCCGCTTAAATACCCGGTTTCTTTCAACGTGGCCGACGTTATCCTCGTTACTAAAATGGACCTTATGCCCCATCTTGAAGTGGATATCTCCAAAATTAAAGAAAATATAGCTAAAGTAAACGCCGGCGCCAGAGTTATTTTTGTCTCGTCCAAAACAGGCGAAGGCTTAGATGAATGGATCGATTATCTCAAATCTTTAACGCCGCGCGGATAATAAATAAATTTAGTAAATTATAGCAAATTATAAAATTTTTATTTTTATTATCCAATTGTTTTAATAAACAGTTTATTTATTATTTGATAAAATTATTGTTACTCAGGGAGGGAGAAAAGGTTAGCAACCCTTTCTCCCTCCCTGAAACCCTCCCTCAATCGGCAATTTGCCTGACGTTTTTTTGTTAATTTGTCGATAACTTTTTCTGTCAAAACTTTTAAGTTAGTGATGTGTTTTGTGAATATGTTACCTTTAATAACCGATTCGTAAATGCTTCACAACATGCCGTCTGGTTGTCTTTAGCTTTTTTCATGTCTGCCGTTTATTTTCATTTCTCTTCTCTTCTTTTTTATTCTTTCTATCCTGTTATTCTATTCCATTCCATTCCATTCTGTTCTGTTTTGTCTTGCCAGCTTGCTTGTTTGCAGGCGCGCGCAACGCGCGCGCCTGCGG
>DIVV01000111.1 GCA_002423385.1 bacterium UBP16_UBA6123 | reverse complement strand
CTTTCTTTTCCCCCGTCACGGTCTTCGGTCTTATACGGTCTTAACGATCTTGACGGTCTTACAGCTATTTTAAAATAACAGGCGAACTCAGTTAAAGAACAAGTTAAAATCTTTTAGTAAGCGTCATCTTGCCGACGCGCGCTGAGTAACCTTCTTCAAAAGTGGTTTTGCCTGAATTAACGAATTTATAATTAGCCGACAGCGAAGTATCGCCGCCGAGGTCGTAATCTATAAAATTATCCAGTATAGTCCTGTGTCTTTTACTCACTTCATCGTCTTCGATCGAATAATCCAGATTAGAGCGCAGCGTCATTCTGAATCTTTTAGGTATTAGGCGGAACCCGCCGAGCACCGACATTTTATTCGAATCATAATAAGGCGCTATCCTGCTTATTTTAGCATAGGCGAGCCCTGAAGTAATATTGAGCGCCGAGCTTAAATCTTTTTCGAACCTGAGCCCCTGGCTGTAAGTATCGGTATTTTCGATCGGCCTGTAAGTGTCGGTTTTAAAATCAGCTTCAGTATTTGATATCAATGCCGTTTTCGAGCTGAGCGTCTTTCTTAATTCGACGTTATGATTCAAATTGCGGCTCGCCATCAATTCGCCTATATTTTGAGTGTTTTTTGAATTCATCAGCCGGTAAATGGATGAAACGCTTCTATTCGGAGCGTATTTAAATTCCATAAGCGCGGAGTCTGAAACCGACATACGCGCTCTGGTATTAATATTCACTAAATTTTTAAACTGATACTGCAACTGAGAGCGCACTTTAGCGGTCGGCATTATATCCACTAAAAACGAACCGGTTTTCGTCGTAACGGGCTCTTCGACCGTTATGTAATTATCTTCGGTGGTGGTGCCTTCTTTAACCTGAAGTATCTTTTCGTTATAGGTTTTATCTAAGAGGAATTTTTTCGAATGACTTTCCTTATACCTTACCTGGCCCTGCACTTTTTTAGATGGATTATAACGGATCTTAGCATCAGTGGCTATTAAATTATCTTTTCTATTAGTCTGAACGTTATCTTCGATACGCGTTAAAAAAACCGTATTCAAGGATAATTTTCTTGTTAAGTTAGAAGTTATGTCCAGTGAATAGTTTTTAATGTTAGATATTAAATCTTCACTCTGTCCGGCGTCAACTTTAATGCTCGAAGCCTCGAGCGAGTAGTTCAGTTTATCCCATGAGTTCGAAGATATGCCGGCGTTATAGGTATATTCATTCTGCTTGCGCGTTAGATCATATTTTGAATTTAAGGTCCTTAAATTATATCTTAAACGCTCTACAGTTTTATTATGCTCGTTCTTTAACTCGCCCTGATAAATTTGTTCGTGAAAATCGAGCATGCTCGAATCGTTTCTTTTAAGCCGCTCGTAAGTGCTGAAATCAACCGACGATTTTTTATTTCTGAAATAATAAGTCGAAAATGTTCTCAACGCCTTATTATTGATATCGACGCGCGAATTAATGCTCGAAGGCAGGTCGGGATCGTTAAGAGACGCCCTGCGGCTGTCTTCATAATCGAATTGAAAGTTAAGGCAGTCGAGAGGCATTAATTTTAATATTATTTCATTTCTGTCTTCATCGATATCCAGCCTGTTTTTGCCTATGGATATAAAATCCTTGCCCATCTTATGTTTTCTTAGATCAAGAGCGTATTTTTTAGCGGCATAAGAGGCTTTGGTATAAAAAGCGATCGAATTCAAATTTTTATCTTCGGCTTTTTCATTCGATAAAGTGTTCTGATCCAGAACCGAAAGCGCCAGCTCGCCGTCTAATTTAAGCCCGGCGGCGGGGTTTAATTTATAATCGAAGCCGTAGATCGTAGATGAAGTGGGTTTTACCTGTATTTCAGAATCGGAAACGCCTTTGACCGAGCCTTTATCGTCTTCCTCACGAATCAATGTAAAGCCTATTTTATTTAAATTTTTATATGCGGCCGTCGCGCGCATGCCTACTAAGGTTCTTCTGAATAATTTACCGTTTTCGAAATATTCGTATTCGGCGTTAATCCTGTTTCTGGCTTCTAACGGCAATAAATGCGGCTTGATAATAATCGAGCCGTCTTCGTAGTCGATGGTATAATCGCTTCCTTTTCTGAGCTGCCGGCCGTCTAAAGTTATTTTTTCAGAATTCTGAACAACGGGCCTCTTTGAAAATTGATATTCGGACTGCATTCCGCTTCCGGTGAAAACGTCGGTCTGCGACTGACCTTCAGAACGCGAAGCTATGGCTTTTATCTGATATTTGCCTTCGGCGAGCGTGCCGACTGCTTCTACGCCCTTAAGTTTTTTATTATAGAGGGTAAATTCGGTATCGTTGAATGAAGTGGTAAAATCGCCGAGAGTGAAGTTCCAGTAACGGCCGTCTATGTAAAGCGTTACTTTCTTGGTCTCCTGGCTGATATTCGTATCGTCGAGGTTCGCCGATACTCTTATATTATCAGCTATATTGCCGTCTATATTAAGGCGCAATTCGGATGAATATTTAAAGCCGGGATAAGCGCCGAAATTATCGGCGGCAAATCTTGAAAAATCGCCTTTAACCGAAACGTCGTCTAAAATAAATACTTTTTCGCCCGTTATTTCAAGCGGCTTATAGGGACGTGAAGAGCTTCGGTGGCGAGGCCTTTCAGTCGAAGATGGGGCCGATATGAATGAATTCTGGGCGTCTGTATTATTTTGCACGCCGTCGGAATTAGTTACGACGATACTTTTTTCTTTTTCTTGTTGTTCTTTTTGCCTTATTTTATTGATGATATCGAGTTCGGATTGTGAAAATTGCGTGTCATCGACAGTTTCAACCGTATCGCCCGTTTTAACCCCGATGGCCGCTATATTTACCGGCAGAGTATCTGAAGCACAGACGGGCGCGATAACGCCGGAATTCAAATTAATTTCGGCGCTCGCGGCGCTTTCAACCGCGCTCACGGATGATATATTCGAAGCGGCGCACATCGAGACGACAGCGTATAAATTAATAATTAATATAAATACGGCTGTTATAAATATGTTATTTAATTTTTTATTTATTGTATCCGTCAATATTATATATTCCTGTTATATTTATTTGCGATTATTTCTTTTCATCTTCTAATTCAGCGCGCGGGTGTGTGCGTTTATAAACGTCGCGCAGCATTTTGTTAGACACATGCGTATATATCTGAGTGGTAGAAATATCTGAATGACCAAGCATTTCCTGAACCGCCCTCAAATCGGCGTCGTTTTCAAGAAGATGCGTAGCGAATGAATGACGTATCACATGCGGCGATATCTTCTTAGTAATACAAGCTATTTTTGCGTAATGCTTAATTATTTTCCAGAACCCCTGTCTTGAAAGCGCGTGGCCGTCACGGTTCAAAAACATCAGCGAGGTGCGTGAATTTTCAACTGCCAGTTGCGGCCTTGACTCGTTTATATACTTGCGGCACCATTCGAGCGCTATGCTTCCCACCGGAACTATGCGCTCTTTTGAGCCTTTTCCATAAACGCGAAGATAACCGAGCTCAAAATTCAAATCGGCCGATTCGGTCGATAATAATTCCGAAACGCGAAGGCCGCTAGCATATAAAAGCTCGAACATCGCCTTGTCGCGCAAACCCAGACTCGTCGAATGATCGGGCGCGCTCAATAAATTATTGATTTCGGTTATAGATAAAACTTCAGGCAATTTCTTATAAATATGAGGCACTTCAAAATATTTCGAATAATCGATTTCTATTACCTTTTCCCTGACTAAAAATCTGAAAAAATTACGAAGCGTCGTTATATTTCTCGATATCGTCGTAGGCCGCCTGCCGTTCTGCTTTAAATGATTCATATACTCGAGTATATTCTGCTTTGTAAGCTGTTTTACCTCTTTAATATCTAAAGCAGCTAAAAAATCGGTAAACTGCTTTAAATCGCGCGAATACGATTCGATAGTATTGTTCGAAAGACCTTTTTCGACGGTTATATAATTGATGAAATTATCAGCGAGATGGTCTATCAACGGTTATCTCCTTAAGATAATTGTTTACTTTAGCTTCATAACCTATATTGGCCGGTTTATAAAATACTTCATCACAGTGCATATAGCGCTGCTTTACATAGTGATTAGGATAGTCGTGAGGGTATTTATATCCCGGCTGGCGTTTATCGTCGATTCTAACGTTTTTAAGATAATCAGGTATGATCACATCTGGATTATTTTCACAATACTGCATGGCGGCGTCTATTGCAAGATAGGCCGAATTAGACTTGGGCGCGCCGGCTAAATAAATAACCGCCTGACTTAAAACTATTCTGGCCTCAGGCATTCCGACATGCTCGACCGCCGCGAGCGCGTCACAGGCTATCTGCAAAGCGCGCGGGTCCGCCATTCCGATATCTTCAGACGCTAATATAATAAGGCGGCGCGCGATAAAACGCGGATCTTCCTTGCAGTGTATCATTTTAGCCAGATAATATATGGCGGCCTGAATGTCGCTGCCGCGGACGCTTTTAATAAAGGCGGATATAACGTTATAATGCTCGTCCTGATCGCGGTCGTAAAATGCTATTTTTTCAGGTATAACAGCCTTGGCGTCTTCTATATCCAGCGTTGCTTCTTTATTATCATATTCTTCTTTTATGCTGAATTTAGTTATCAAAGTAGTTTCAAGCACGTTTAATAAAACCCTGACATCACCGTTAGCCGATTTAGATAGATAATCGATTAATTTTTCATCAGCTATTACAGCAGTGACGTTTACGCCTAATTCCTTATTGACGAATTCAAGAATTTTTCCGCTTTCAAATATAGCTTTAACATAATCTAACATATCTTCAGCGGTTATATGCTTTAATTCGAATATCATCGAACGCGAACGTAACGCGGGCACTATGTAAATCAACGGATTATGAGTGGTAGCGCCTATGAATTTAATTTTGCCGTCTTCGATGTAAGGTAACAGCACGTCCTGCTGCGCCTTGTTAAAACGGTGTATTTCATCTATAAAAACGACGGGTTTCTTATCAAGATATGCGGTGGCGGCATTTTTAATATCAGCAGTGCCGCACAGCGCCGCATTGAGCTGAATGAACGGCGATCCGGTCATTCCTGCATAAATGCGCGATATCGTAGTTTTACCGGTACCCGGAGGACCGAACATAATAACCGAATTGAGGCGGTCTGTTTCAAGAAGCGTTCTGAAAGGCATTTTGACGCCTATAAGGTGCTTCTGGCCGACCACTTCCGCGATAGCTTTCGGTCTTAAAAAGTCCGATAAAGTTTTATTTTTATTTCTGATACTTTCAAATAAATCCATTTACATTACCGCCAATGCTTCAACTGATTAAAATAAAGCGTTATATTTTTCTCTCGAAATATCCGCGCCAAGCCCCGTTAACTTTCTTTCAATCGACTCATAACCGCGGTCTATATGATAAATTCTTAATATTTCACTTTTACCGGCCGCCGCAAGCGCCGCTAAAACTAACGCCGCGCCCGCGCGAAGGTCCGAAGCCATTACAGGCGCAGCCGACAGGTGTTTGACGCCTTCTATGACCACGCTGCGGTCTTTTATCTGAACGTTGGCGCCCATACGCTTAAGCTCGGCCACGTGCATAAAACGGTTTTCAAATATAGTTTCCTGAATGCAGGATGTGCCCTTCGCCAGCGTCATCGCCGCCATGAACTGCGGCTGCATATCAGTCGGAAAACCCGGATATGGAAATGATTTAATATTAACCGGCTTTAATCTCTCAGGCGCTATAACCTCTATAGTATTTCCACTCTTATAGAATGTAACGCCGGCGTCCTGGAGCTTGGCTATAACGGCTTCTAAATGATCGAGGCGGACATTATTGATTTTAATATGACCGCCCGTCATCGCGGCGGCTACCATATAAGTGCCCGCCTCTATTCTATCGGGTATTATGGTGTGAGTGCCGCCCCTGAGCGCCTTAACGCCTATTATTTCAATAACGTCAGTGCCCGCGCCCTTTATCTTGGCGCCGAGCGTATTTAAAAAAGTGGCGAGATCGTCTATCTCAGGTTCTTTCGCCGCATTTTCAATTAAAGTTCTGCCTTCGGCGAGCGTGGCGGCCATCATAATATTTTCAGTAGCGCCTACCGACGGGAAGTCTAAATAAACGTTATCGCCAACAAGTTTTGTCGCGCTGGCTTCCACATATCCATGACCTAATATTATTTTAGCTCCAAGTTTTTCAAGACCCTTTAAATGAATATCTACCGGACGCGTTCCTATGGCACAGCCGCCCGGAAGCGCGACGCGCGCCCTGCCAAGACGGGCAAGCAGCGGGCCTAAAACGAAAAACGACGCGCGCATCTGTTTGATTAATTCATAAGGCGCTTCTATATTAAGCTTTTCCGACGGCTTTATATGCAGTTCCCTTGATTCAAAATTCTCCGTAAGCCGCAGCCCGATAGCACGAAGAACATCCATCATAGTCCTTACATCCTTTAAATCGGGAATATTTTTAATCATTACATTATCTCCCGATAAAATGGCGCCCGCAAGTATCGGCAGCGTCGAATTTTTCGCGCCGCTAATATCTACCGTGCCGCTTAATTTTTTGCCGCCCTTTATTACAAATTTATCCATTGTTGATTACACCAGCCTTTTCTATCACTAAATTATTTTTATCAATTTTTATTTTATTTTATTTTTTTTCTTTATTTTTTTTATTTTCTTTTTCTCATGTATAAAATACACTTCTCTATTATTATCGAAATAATAATAATATAATTAACTATGTTTACATAATTATTTTTTTAAAAAGAAAAAAGGCCGTCAAACTTCATCTGCCCAACTTTCTTTTTTATTTTTTTTGAAGGGAGGAAGAAAGGGTTAGCAACCCTTTCTCCCTCCCTATGTCCCTCCCTCAATCTGCAAATTGCCTGACGTTTTATCGTTGGTTTATCGATAGCTTTTTTTTGATCCTGACTTTAATTCAGTGATACCCTCTCCAGCTTGCTTATTTGCAGGCGCGCACGCTGTGCGCGCCTGCGGTGCAATAATGGCTTTAATGCAACTCAACTGAACGGCTCGCGGTAAAAAGTGTCGCAAATCGAGTCTTATTAGTCTAATAGAATTAAAAAAATCAAGACAAACTAATAAACCTAATAAACCAGAAAAATACAGTTAGTTTTGCTGAAATATAATATAAATGAGTCCATTCCAAATAGTCGATTTATCTAATTTAAGCAACGATTTTTCAATGGTTTTCAGGCACATTTTTGCCATTTTTTGACTTTCTGAAACGGACTCATAAATAGATGTGCTGTAGAGCTTTACCGCGAGCCGAAATATTAAGATCCTGTGGCGCGCAATTAGTACGCCGGCGCGTGCATCGCACGCGGCGGCAAAACTGACAAACAGCGTGAAAAAAGTTTATGACAATAAAAAAAACACAGAAAAAGTGAAGTAAATAATAAATAGTGAAAAATGAAAAATGAAAAGTGGAGTAGAAAATAGTAAATAGTAAATAGGAAGTAAGGAGTGGATAGCAAATGAAAAACAAAAGAAGGATAGAAGTTTTGAAATGAGTTTTCAGGCAAGGCAGAACGGACAGCGATTATCCGAAAAAATATTCAGGGAGAGAATAGGGGGCCATGGGGGNNCTTTTCCCCCATCGCGGTCTTATAACGGCCTTATAACGGTCTTATTAATGATAATAATAAAATTTTATTTAAGCGCCTCAGACACTAAATCGCGCACTCTTTGTGAAACATCGCCGTTAGCGAGTTCGATAGCAAACACTATTTGCTCCCTCAATTCGCCGGTCGCGCCCTGTTTAAGATGCGCTATAAGCATTTTGATCGCTTTGATACGATCGGCTTCTTTTTTAGAGCCTATTTCAGTCATTAATATAGGGACGGGTTTTAAATTATTAACGTCAATTTCAAGGTCTTTTTCGGTAAAAGTTTCTGCTGGCTGGCCTTTACCGCCTTTTTTAAAATCGTGCTTCGATGACGCTATTTTTTTGAGGCGTTCTTTTTCTTTATCTTCTTCAGCCTGCATATCGATTGATATTTCAGTGCCTGAATCTGATACTTCGGCTTCTTCTACATGATGCGTAGAATCGAATTTATCTATTATCTGTCTTATAAAATTAGCTTTTTGCGACGGCAGGGTGTCTATTATTTCTTTAAGTTTATAATAATTGCCTTCCGTCGTTTTTTTCTGTATGGCAAGAACGCCTATTTTAAATATTTCGGGATCTTCCTCGTTATAAAATATAGCCATAGCTAATTCCAACGATTTATCGTCGGGAATTTTCAATATGGAACGCGCCGCTATAAAGCGATATTCACGTTCATCGGCGTTAAGCATTTTATCGAGGATCTGTTTAGATTTATCATAGTCATTGACCCACAGAGCGGCTATAGCCGAAGATTGCACTTCTTTATCGGGATGCCTTATAAACTGCGGTATTATATTGATAAGATTTTTATCTTTGATATAATAAAGCGCGTCGAGCGCGGCTGATATATGTTTTGGATTAGGCGATTTGAGATAACGCGCTATGCCGCTTAAAAACGGCGCTCCGCCGTATTTGCCTACCAACCTTAAAAGCCACCCGGCAACTTCGGGATTCGGCTCGGCGGCGGCCAATTCGGATATTTTTGATATTACCACGTTATCTAAAAGATCGTAATCGCCTTCATCGAATACTTTTGAAAGCTCGGCGATCTTTTTATCTTCGGGCAATCTGGTAATTTTTTGTAATAACTCAGAATCTGAAATATCGACGCGGGCGTTAGAAACGGGAAACTCCGCGGCAGCCGGTTTTACCGCCGGTTCTTCTTCAGCGGCAGGCATTATTGGCGACTGAGGCGCAGATGGAGGCGCGCCAGTGCGAACGGTAGTTTTAAGCGGATCGATCGGAGGCGCCGTCGCTGCCGGTTTATTGGCGGCAGGCGCCGTCGGAGCGGCAGCCGGTGCTGGAGGTGTCTGCGTAAAAACCGGAGAACCTCCGCCGGAAGCTCTCAATTTAATAGCGTCAATGGCTTTTTTAACGAAGTATCTTACGGTTTGATTAGACGAATTCAACTGTTTTTCAAGATGCGGTATTGCCTCAGCGTCTCCCGCCTGGGCAAGCATGCGCGCAGCCTTTATTTTGCTGTCGTCTATATCCGATTCGAGTTCAAATATAATTTCTTCCAAATTTACGCTCATATTGTCAACATCCAATCATTTTATTTGTTTTGTCAACCTATATTGAGTTAATATTCAAAACATGACCTTCACAATTACCGCCGCGCTCAATACTTGAATTTATAGTTAAAATCCGCGGCAGCGCCTTTATGGCGGCGCTTCTTCCTATTTGGATAATATTTTCCGCCTTTGAAAACTCCCAGAACCCTATTTCAGCAAAATCAGGTTCGATCAAAATATCCGGTTCTTTCTTCTGCGCCGATAGTATTTTTTCACCCATCATTACAATGCTCTGCGCGCTTATGTGAAGTATGTGCCGCGGTTGCTTTATCATATTGCTAAACCCTACGTTCACGCCTATTACTATATCGTTTCGCCGTTTTTTTAACAGAACCGCCGGCAGCGGCATTAAAACCCCGCCGTCGATATAAGTTTCACCAAGATAGCTGTAAGGGGGAAACAGCATCGGTACAGCCGAGGACGCCATTAAAGCCTCGATTATATCGCCGCTTTTAAAAACCACCGGACGGCCCCTGTTAATATCGACGCAAACTACGAAAACATTAGTTTGAAGCTCTTCGAGCCGGCGAACTTTGAGTTTAGACCAGAATAGACTCTTTAAATATTTTTTTAATTTTTCGCCCTTATTAACGCTTATGATTGGAACGCGCCTGTCGAATATAATATCGCCGCAAAGTTCGAGCGCCGTATTTTTCATGGAAGCCATATCCATGCCGGACGCATATAAACAGGCCACTATAGCGCCCATCGATGAACCGCTCAATTCGTTTATATCGACGCCGTTTTTAATAAGCTCCGAAATTACGCCTATGTGAGCGAACCCGCGCACCGCGCCGGAACCGAGAGCCAGGCCCGCTTTAATTTTAGCGCCGGAATTCAAACACGCTGAATTGCCCGGAGCGGATATCCTGGTTTTTTCACCGCTTAAGCCGCTTAACTTTATTATATTATCAATTTTATTCGTAACCATAATTTTTTCCTGAATTAAAATGAAAACTGAGCAAACGAAGTGCCGTTCAAATCGGTTTTCCATACATCGAATCGATTGCCGTTGAGAAGTTTTTGTAAAAATAAAACTTTCGTTCCGTCGGCGGAAACTGCCGGCTGGTCGAAATAATAATAATTAGAAAAATTTTTTACTATTTTAACGGCTTTATTTATTACATAAGAGCGTTCCATTCTGACTGAAACGCCGACCTTACCGTGAATATAAATAATTTCTTCAGCGCCTCCAACGCTTTGCGCGTTCGACGATAAAAATTCAGGGTCGAAGGCGTCAAGATTAGTTTCGACTAAAAATTCATGCTCTATTTTATCGTCAGCCAGTAAATCGACATAGTATAAACCCCAGTTATTATTGACTTTCTTTTGAAACATAACCAGAGTATTATCGGCGGATACCGTCGGCTTACGTTTAAGCGAATCGGTCGAGGTTATCTGTTTGAAATTTTCACCATCGGTATCTGACGTGCATATCTGCGAGTAATTGGAGTCCGTTCTCTGGACGGCTGAAAACACTATAAACTGGCCGTTTTTTGAAAAAGCTGCGTCAATGAAGTTATAATTGAGATTTCTTAAGATATCGACGGGCACGGTGCCGTCTAAAGCCATTTTATAGACCCTGAAAGTGCCGGTTTTATTAGAAGAAAATAAAATATCGTTACCAAAAACAGAGCCTCTGACGCATATATTTTCGGATGAATCGGAAGTAAGCGAAATTTCGGTAGTGGCGTCTAATTCCTTTAAATATATATTCGCTTCAGAACCTTTAGACCTGCTGTAGTAAGCGTATTTATTATCGGAAGTAAAACCGGCGCCCGAATGATTGATGCCGCTGTAAACGCTCTCTTTTTTCTGCGTGCCTTCTATTTCACTGAAACAGCCTGATATTAAAGGCGTTGATAATAACGCGGCGAGCAATATCACTAAATTGACATATTTAATTTTAGCAAAGCCGTTTACTGCTTGCTTTATACCTGCCTGCTTTATATTTTTGAGTTTAAAATTTATTAATTCGAATACCATTTAACTACGACACTCCCACTCGATTGTTTTATCTTCGTTTATTCCGCCCCTGCCGCGTGTTTATTAATTTATAATATAAGCCTTGAATCATGGGTATTTTTTACCGGCTGGCGACGCTGAATAAATCTTATCATAAATTATATTAAATGTCAAAATATATCGCTAATTTTGTCAGGTAAAGTTAAAAGTTAAAAGTTCTTGCATAATGCTTTTTGTTTTGATAAAATAAATGTATAAATTAATAAGTTTTGACCGGGGAATTTTAACTATGAAATCCTTTGATCACAAATGTTTATTCGTAATTATTAATATAGCGGTTGTCCTGATATTCGCCAAACCGGCTCACGCCTACCTCGATCCCGGCACTATCAGTTATTTTCTTCAAATATTGATAGCCAGTCTGGTCGGAATTTCAGTAACTATAAAACTTTGCTGGAGCAGTATAGTTTCTTTTTTCAAACGCGAAAAGAAGACTCAAGACGCGCCCTCATCGGTTGAAGGCGGTATAGATAAAACAAGTAGCGAAGCCGCAGACTCCGCAATAATTAAACCAAACGAAGAAAAGACGGATAATAAAAACAGCCGCGACGACTGTTGCGGCTGCGGCTGTGGAAATAAAATAAACGGCCCTGACGATAATAATAACAATGATAATAAAGGCTGAATCATTATTTTACTTTAACCATTGGCTTATTTAATTATGGCTATATTTTTTTTCATTATCAAAATATTTTTTTCGTTTTCCCGGCGATACTCAACGCCATCCATCAATTTTCTGACTAAATAAACTCCGAGCCCTCCAATTTGCCTGTCTTCAAGAGGTTTTTGAATATCGGGGTCCGGCAGGCCGAGCGGATTGAACTGCCAGCCGTCGTCTTCAATTTCTATATGCAAAAATATATCTTCAAGCCCTGCGCGTATTATTATTTCATGCGTGTCGCGGTCTTTAAAAGCGTATGAAATAACGTTGGTCAATATTTCATCCATAGCTAATTTGACGTTATTGACGAAGCGTTCCGACACGCCGCCCGCGCGGCAAAAATCACCAATTTTATCGCGTAGAACGGCAATTTCAGCGATATCGTTTTTTATTTTTAAAACTAAATTATTATTTTCGTTATTTTTATTTTTATTCACTTTATAATTACTTATCACGAGCCATTTTAACCGCTTCATTGCCTATAAGACTTACCACTACGTAAGGAGATATTTCTTTTATACAGTACGCTAAATTCTTATCGTAATTTTGCTGCACATATATCATATCGCCGTCTTCTATAGCCGGGTTCGCCGACGCCGCGCGGTTGAGATTATATTCAAATTGCAGCGTCCGCTCGGGCATTTTTCTTATAATTTTTAATATTTTACTGGTTTTCGGATTAAGCTCCACTTTATCATCTAATAATTTTTTCAGGCCTTCTTTTTTATCTAATTTGAATATGCCGGGATTTTTAACCGCGCCAAGCACGTAAACGCTATCTTTTAAATTATCGGAGCGGCCGAAATATAAAATATCGTTATTGCTTAATTTAAGATTGAGTAAAATCCTGTTTTGCAAAACCGCGTCGTAATTTGAAAGGTCTATCGTAAAAATTACGCCGCCGCGCCTTATAATATCGCATTTAATATTACGGCCGGAAAGTGAAGCTCCGAGCCCCGCCTGCGGCAATATTGAAATAAAATTCATCTCGGTCTTGAAATCATGGCGGCCGGGATTAGCTATATCGCCGAGCAAATAGACGAAATTATTATTATATTCGCTTACTATAACGCTTACCATTGGATTAGCTATATAACGCAACAGACGATTTTTAATCGCCGCCGCAAGAGCGTCACGATCCAGGCCGGCGGCCTCTATTGTGCCTATTATTGGCATCGACATTTTACCGTCAGGCCCTATTCTGTAATTATCGCCATATTCAGGATTTTCATATACAAAAACTTTAACCAGGTCGCCCGCGCCTATTATATACTCGCTGTCGCAGGCAGATCCGGCATAACGCTTTATCGACTCGACGCAAAGCTCCTCTTTAGGGGCCGCCGAGCCGTCAGCGCTTATAGCGCCGCTTATAACCACGCTTAAAATTAAAAAAGCCGCTGCAGGTAAAACCGTCGTCATCAAAGATCTGACCGGTTTTAAAATCGAGCGGACCGCGCCGTATTTTTTAACTTCAGTTTTTATTTTTAATTCATTCATAATTATCAACCTTTTTAAGTTAATTCAGTTTTTAAGTCAATTCGTTTTTTATACTCTTTTCCAATATATTTTTTTCATATTCTTTCTACATATTAATTTATTTACCGGATTAATTCGTTAATCAAATCATTATCATCGCTTAATTTTGATACGAAGTTCCTGCATATATTGATCATGGCTGAATTAGTAACGGGCTTTGAAACATACTCCGCCGCGCCGAGTTTCGTCGCCTTTACCTGGCATTTAATCTTCGATAAAACTATTATCGGAATCCGGGATATTTCAAAAGTGCTTTTTATCTGCTGCAATATTTCAAAACCGTCCTGTGATTTTAAGACCGGTTCAATAAAAATTATATCGGGATTCGAGTTGATAATATCCATGACAGTGTTTTTCGAGGCCCCGAGGACCGAAACATTAAAAGTGGCGTTTAAAACAGGCTGTATCTGAGTTAAAACCGCCTTTATTTTATCGCACGACTCGCCTTCTTCGTCTAAAACGGACACGTTGATTATAACATTGCTATCGCCGGTTTTCTTTTCATTAAGCCTGATAGCGCCTTCTACGAAGGGATCAGCCGACAGGCGTTTTAAAATCTCATCGGAAAAATTAGATATTTCATGTTCAGCCGAGCTTATCGACGCCATATCAAGGCAGTCGGCAATATTTATTGAAAGCGTAAGCGCCGAACCTTCGCCTTCTTTAGAGTTAAGAATTAATTCAGCGTTAATTTCCTGTAAAAATTTATGAATTATGATAAGACCGGTTTTAGGATCATCGCCATTTAACTCTATATTTAACTTCGCATCCGCAAAATAATTTCCGGCAAGCTCCGGGTCGAAGCCGCCGCCATGGTCTAAAAATTCGATTTTAAGAGTGCGCGTCTGCTCGCATATAAGCGTGGTTATGACCGTCTCGTCGTTTTCATTGCTGAATTTAAGGCTGTTATCGAGTAAATTAAGCAATATGCAATAAAGTTTATATTTATCGGCTTTTACAAAAATTGCCTCGTTATAAAATCTCGTGGATATATTTACGTTCTTTTTCTTAAACCGCGGATACATCGAGCAAAGCGCGGTGAAGATAAGTTCATTGAAGTCGAACTCGGTTTCTAAAACAAAACCCGGGTCGAATTCAGGCGATAAAAACGATTGAATATAGGTTATTAATTCGGCGTTGAATTTAATTATAGAAAGCGCGGTGGACGCGTTTATTATACATGAACGCCCGAGGGCGAGCGGCGATAATTCGACCACTCCGCTTATGGCTTCGAGCGGTATTTTTGTTTCGTGAAAAACTATCGATTCTAAAATCTTGCGCCTTATAATTTCTTTTTGATTATCCGCATTTTCAATTTCAAGGCTGTTTCTAATCTCGCCAAGCCTGATAAGACCCGATTGTATCTGATCAAAAACGCCGGTTATATTATTTTTCATTAAATATCACACCCAGTACGTATAGATTGCAATTTTTAGCGCAGTTGTCAAAAGCAGCCAGTTCTTCCCTGAAATCATCGACTGACGATATTTTATCAACGTCTATAACCAGCGCCACATTTTTAACGAAACCGGCTATGGCGTGGAAGTCGCCCGATATGCTGAAAGCCGGGCAATCGACTATAACCAGGCCGAAATTCGCCAGGACTGATTTTATAAATTCGCCGAATACGCTTGAAGACATTACTTTTTGAACGTTAGGCGGAAGTATGCCGGTCGGTATTATTTTAAGATCGTCTATAGCCGTGTCGGCTATAACTTCTTCATAAGGCGTTTCACCGACGATTATATCGGTCAGGCCGCACTGATTGTCCGTTTTATAATAGTCGCTCACCGGCGGGCGCGTGGTTTTATAATTAACGTCTATAACCAGCGTCGGCTGGCCGCTTAAAGCCGATGAAATTCCAATATTAGCCGCAAGAACGGTCTTGCCTTCCGACGGGTTCAAACTCGTCAACCCGGCCGCGTTGCCTGTATTTTTATCGAGCTGACCTATTATATTGTTTCTTATTATATTCACCAACTTAGCCTGTCTTGAGTCTTTCTGATGATAAGCGAAGCAGTCCGCCGAAAATGATGAATCTTCAAAATTAAGATGTTCGCTTTTATTAACGTGGCCGAGCACTTTATATTTAAATTCATCGGTGATCACGCTTTTATAATCAGACATTTTTTTATTTTCCTTTATAAGCTGAACTTTATTTTCAAACTTAAAAGACATTATAAGCAATACCAGTGATATAAAAGCGCCGGCTAAATTAAAATAATCTATATTCAGCCGGGCGGCGGAGCTCGGTTCGATTATGCGCGGCATATTTTCAGATAAGCCGGCCTGCGATATGCGTGTATCGTCGATCTGCTTATTAATTACCGATAATAAATTTTCCAGCTTGGCTATTTCAACCTCGTAAGATTTGACCTGCGCCCTTTTTCTGGGAAACGCCTTTATTTTTGAATCGCATTCATTAACCAGATTTAAATATGCGCTCCGCTTTGTTTTAAGCATATTTATCGCCTGTTCGTTTTTACCCATAAAATGCGCCGCCTGTTTTAATGGTTTATCGGCCGCTACAGACTGATTATCTTTATAGGTTATTTTATTTTTCAATATATCAAGAAGCATGGATTCGTTTTTAACGAGCGGATGAACGTTGGTATATTTCTTTTTAAGCATCGCTAATTTTATTTCAGTGTCTCTTATTTTCTTTTTTAAATCGTAATTTTCCTCGCTGTCTTCCATACGAGCGGAAGCCGCTCCCTGAGGCATGCCGTAGCTTTCCGGCATTTCAGAGAATAACGACGAAGATTTAGGCTTATAAGTCAGATTTCTTTCAGTTAATTTTTCAACTATGCTTATTTCGGTATTCAGCCTTGCAAGCTCTTCATTATGTCTTGAATACTGAGCTGTAAGCGATAAATAATCGTTTTCGATATTTAATATATTTTCAGCGGCGCAGAATTTATCATAACGTAAAACCGACGATGAAAGAATTTTTTGGGTTTCAAGCTGCTTCATATAAAGCATTTGAAGCGTTTTGCTGCTGATATCGTTAAGCCGGGACGAATAATTGGATATATAGGCTTCCGCGAGCGCGTTAGCTATTTTAACCGCATACTCGCCCGAACGGTCAAAATATTCAAGCTCGAAAATCATCGATTCTTTATCGTATTTGTGATAAAGGTTTCTTTTAATTTTAGCCGTCATGCTGGATTCGAGTTTGATTTCTTTAGTGCCGCTTAAATGAAGCGCGTTTTTAAGCGCCGATTTAATCACTTCCTGGCTCTGAATCAATTTAAATTCGGCGGCGCCCGATACTTTATGCCGGCTGTTGTTTTCTTTTTCGACAGGAAGCTGAATACATACCGAAGCCTTATAGGTTAAATTAATAACAAAAATTAATATGAAAACCACGACGGCGAGCATTAAAGCCAGTCTTAATATATCAGCTCGCGCCGACCTGCTTTTTAAATTAAATACAGTTAAATTCGTTAATTTAAATAAATTCATCGATCTCATCCTTAAAACTTACTATGAGTCATCATTATTCATATCGGTATTAATCGGGAAAAAATTACTTGATTTTAATCTTTTGTTATGATATTATTTATCTGAAATGATAGATGTGTCTTCCGGGAGTGAAATAAATGACAGATTCTGAAAATAATTCCAAAAACATGCCGCAGGAAGGCGGCACCGGCGATCAATTAAAAAAAGTCCAGCAGCAGCTTGTTCAAAAAGATAACTTGATAAGGCTTTTACAGGCACAGCTTAAAAAACAAAAAGATTCTCCGGCCGATTCTTCTTCCGCCGATCATTCGGTTATCCTCGCTAATTTAGAGGACGAGATCAAAAAATTAAACGCCGAATTAAAGGAAAAAGACGCCGAAGCCAATTCGCTTAAGCGCGAAAAAGACGAAGTAATTTCCGCGCGCGCCGAAATCGAAAAAGAATTCGA
Source organism: bacterium UBP16_UBA6123 (assembly GCA_002423385.1). Taxonomy (GTDB): domain Bacteria; phylum Muiribacteriota; class UBA9980; order UBA9980; family UBA9980; genus UBA9980. Next base: position 9,101 of record DIVV01000111.1, on the reverse strand, counting down.
AGGGCTTAAAAAACAATTCGAAATACTGTCAGAAAAACAATCGGCCGCTATCACCGCCGAAGAATCCCGTGCTGGCGAAGAATTCAATTCTAAAATATCCGCGCTCGAAAACAATTTAAAAGCTAAAAACGAAGAAATCGAAAAATTAAAATATAACCTCGAAAATGAAGCGGCTTCATGCGCTAAATTAAAAGAAGCCCTTAACGAAAACGAGATAAAACTCAAAGAATCGCAGCTCGAATCAGGCTCCTCCGACGCCGGTTATTCGACCGCATCTAAAATAATAGAAAAACACATCAAAGGCGGAAAATATCTGCCTGAAGAGTTTTCTAAAATGCTCGACATGTTAAACGGCGTCAGCCACGAAATGGCTAAAACTATCGACGATAAAGAAAAAGAAATAGATAAACTGCTCTCTAAAATTAAAAAAATCGAAAGCAGCGACTCACAGCACAACTCTCTCGCCGAACAAAATAAACAGCTCGAAGAAAAGGTAAAATATTTAAAAACCGTTTCCGAAAGCCACGTTACCGAAAACTTCTCGCACTTCAAAGTATTGGCTAATCATGTAATACAAATACTCGACGAGTTTTACGAAGCTTTCAACCTTCTTAACAATAACGATATATCCGGTTTCAAAACCCGCGCTACTACCGTTTTTGAAATGCTTAAAAGCTCGCTTAAAACCGTCAATATATTCCCGATAGCCACTATCGGCGAAAAATTCAATTCGAAGCTGCACGAAATTATCGAATTTGTACGCTCGAAAGAACACGAAGACGACACTATAGTCGATGAGGCGTTAAAAGGTTATACGCTCAACGAAGAGCTTATACGCCCCGCGCGCGTCAAAGTAATTAAAAACCGCTTTAAATGCTCGTCATGCGGCAATATATCACGAGTAGGCTCGCAGTTCTGCGATTCATGCGGTAATAAACTCGAAACTTTAAGCGTTCCATATAAAGACATCAAAAATACCAGCACGCTTTACTTTCAAACGGGTAAAATATTCGAAGAAAAGAATATGCTCGAAAAAGCCCGCGAATATTACCAGCAGGCAGTAACGCTCGAACCGCTGCAGTACCAGTATTTATATCACCTCGCGCGCGTTCTCGAAATGCTCGGCGATTACGAAAACGCCGTCGCTTATTTCAAAAAAGTATCGGAAACCGATCCGCACTTCGAAGAAATATGCCACCACATTAAAAATATTGAAACTAAAATGAATATAATAAACGGAATTAAAAATATAGTCACTTATAAGTAAAAATAGTACCACACCTTTATAACCGCCGCAAACGCGAATAAAGTTTTGTCTTACTTAAATGTCATGTTTTATAAATTGCAATTCGGTTGGCGCGGGAGTAGATCAGTGGTAGATTAGCAGCTTCCCAAGCTGCCTGTCGCGGGTTCAAATCCCGTCTCCCGCTTATAACAAAGCAGCCGTCCGGTAACCGGACGGCTGCTTTGTTATAGTTAACATATTATAGAAAAAACAGTGAATAGTGGAGGTATTTTGACTTTTTGAAATTGTTTATCCTGGCTGTAAGCCCTTTTTAAATTTTAAAAAATCCACAACTGTTCTCTAATCAGGTTTTATTATTTCCCCTTCGGTTCGGCTTTGACCTCCGGGTAGTCCGAAACATTCAATCCGCCGGCGGTCGCTATAAATACCGCCGTTTTATAACCGGCAACCGCGTTAACCGTATTAGAAGCAAGGCCTTCCGACATGGTAAAATTTTCCCACTTGCTATCGCCGTTGAAATATGAAAGGCCTTTTGTCGTAGCTATCCATAAAGCATCATGCTCGTCTATATAAATGGATTTAATCCAGTTCGAAATTAAAGGTGAATTGCCTTTAACTTTTTTATAACTTATGCCTGAAGCGGTTTTTGCCGGCACATCCGAATCGGCCGAAAAAACCGACCAGTTCGAAAAATTTTTACACCTGTTAATGCCCATATTAGTGCCTATATACATAACGCCGTTTGAATTAATCGCTATTGCATAAATACTATTGCCCGCCATTTCAGTATTGCCTGGCTCCTCAATTAAGTCGCCGCTCGGCGTAGGTTTCATCGAAGTGCCGCTTTTAGTCGAAAAATTACCCGGACCGCTTATAACCACCGCACCCTGACGGGTGCCCGCATACAGAAGGGATTCTTTAGTGTCCATACCGAAGGATATAACATCGTCATTAGGAAGGTTATCCGATTTACGGGTAAATTTATTAAAATTTTTACTGCCGTCATAAAGCGCAAGGCCGTGTCTGGTACCGGCCCATATCATTCCGCTCATAGACTGCACCATGGCATTAGTTATGCCTATATCAAAAAACCTTACCGAGTTGAAATTATACGAATAAACGCCGCTTTCGCTTCCAAACCATAACTTGCCGCCTTCTTCCTGGCAGATCGAATATATTTTTTCAGCTTTCAGCTTACTTTCGGCATCGACTATCTGCACTATATTTTTTGACTCGAATGAATAAAAATATACGCCTTCCATCGTGCCTATGTACAGGCCTTTCTGGTTGTTCTGATTTTTACCCGCGGCAAGCGATAACACGTTATTAGCGTTAGCTGAATTTCCCAGATTAATTTTTGTAAGCTCCCGCTTTAATTCGGCGCTTTTCGAGCCGCCCGCCTGGCCGTCAGCGTTTTTACCGCCGCCGCAGCCTGAAGCGCCGGCTATAAACATCGCCCACATCAATACGATCGATATTATTATAAAACTTTTGTAACCTTGATTATTACGCAATTAAACTCCTCCATTCAACGCATTTTTTTAATTTGCCATCCGTCCCTAGAAGAACAGCCTTTCACCCGGATTAACGCGCTTTACACGGCCGCTGGCCTTATCGTAGTAACCGCGCTGACGGTCTTCAGGAAACGCTTTAATACCTATTTCAAAATAATATTCCTTCTGGTGCGGATTGGCGCGCAGCGTCGCTTCCATGCAATGCAGATCGCGCACTAAATAATAATTAACATTTCTGAGCGATTTAGTGGGTATATCATAAATTATATCCGTATTAACCGTCCAGAACGGGGCCGCTATAAACTGCAGCGTCGAGTTTAAAGTCTGGTACTTTCTTGTCATTCTATCATAAGTCGTCGAAGTTTGCCAGTTAATTCTTTGACCGGCCTGATAGTCGTATTTTAAATACATATTAGTTAAATTCATGCTGCCGGAGAATAAATTAGAAAACATGGTATCGTGGTAATCATAAGAAGCCCTTAAATAAAAACGATGATACATAAATTTATCTACTTTATAAGTAAGCGTCAAATCGTTTGAAACGCCCTGAAACTGATGAAGATCGTAATCGTAATAAAACTGCATTATATTAGAGCGCAGCTCGGTGCCGCGTTCCATTACCGTGTCGCCGTTATAAGCCAGAGTCGAATATATTTTATTCTGCGTGTTAATTTTATTTGACTGAAACGGATAAAAGCCATAGGAGCGAGTATTGTTATATCTCATATTAGCGTTGAGATTTTTACCGAAATTCTGCGTAAGGCTCGCTCCGCCGTCAAGTATATTTTCACGCTCGTTTTCACGGTCGGCGCGAAGCCTGTATGAAGAATCCACCGTAAGATTGGTCTGCGAAGATAACTGGAAGCGCTCCGTATCCACGCGCCACTGGGTATCGAATATATTTCTGTCGATAGTGCTTCCCGCTATAGTTTCCGAGCGCGTACCCAGAATGCTTCGCGTGGAAAGAAAGAGCGGCGTCTTCGCCATCTTTTCGCGACGGGTGTTTACGTTGATTTCAGGCGTGTAATCAAGCGATGAAACGTATTGGTTAGGCCGGTCGCTTAGATCTTTTCTTTTTTTGTAACGCACTAAAAAGTCATAACCCTGCTCGTTATACGATAAATTATACTGCGAGTTAAGCTCTTTGTTTTGCGTGTATGTGCCTATAACATCCGAAAAATAATCTATGTTATAATTCAAATTAGCGTTGTTTTTTATCTGATATTGACCCGCTAACGAATTGCGGCTTATAGTTTCATTTCTTAACGAATCATAAGAATAATCGCTGTAAAAATTACCGCTTACCTTATCACGGATTTTATAATTATGCCTTAAGTTATGAAAATATCCTTTAGCGCTCTGATTTTCCATATTAAGACTGCCTAGCTGATTTTCGTTAAATTCATAATCCCACGCAAGCGTCTGGTAAAAGCCTTTAGGCTTGGTGTAGCCTAATTTAGTATTGAATTTCTTTTCTTCCTTACGTTTTAAATTCATCGTAACGTAAGGAAGCTTGAGTATTTTAAGCCCGAACAAATTATAACTGGGATTTTTAAGTATCATCTTTTCATTAGGGTATATTACGGCTTCCTTGGCATGTATATACCAATGCGGATGATCCAGGTCGCATGAAGTGTAGATAACGCCTTCAGGCGCGGTTATTTTATTAGCGGATAATTCTACGCGCTTTGCTTTTGTAACCGTCGGATCGGAATATATTATAGCGTCCAACATAAAACCGTCGCCGGTTTTAATGTTGTAAACTAAAAATTCGCCAGTGATTTTTTTCAGCTTGCCGCCCTGCTCCTGCCAGTAAACTACTTTACCCTGAGCGAAAATCAGCTCTTTACGAAGATCAGCCTCTATATTGTTAGCTATAAGCTGCATCTTATCATGCCGGACTTCCGCCGCGCCTTTTGCGACTACTTTTTCTTCGATAGTACGGTATTCCACATAATCGCCATTTACGTAAATAGGCATTTTATTTTTAATGTTAAATTCATCCATCTGCGTCGCATTAGTCTGCTCGCCGGGAACCGGCATAGAATATTGAGTGCTTAATACATTGCTGCTGCCGCCTATTAAAGGATTGTATATCTGATCGGTATTAAAGCTCTGATATCCGCTGTTATAATCATAAGAGGTAACTTGCGCGCACGAATAACCATACCCGCTTAATATAAAAATAAACGAGAAGGCTGTTATGGCCGAATATTTCGACCGCTTTACCATATCAGCTAAAAACAAAGATAACATCATTGTTTTAATAATCGGAAAAATATTTAATTATTTAAGTTAATTTATTCAAATAAAAAAAGAATGAAATAAATCGCCGGCAACTATAATCATTATAATTTAAAATACGATATGTAAGGCATGCAATTCGAATTAATCGATGAAATAATTGAAAAAATATACGCGGGCGGTTTCAAACAACGCTTGAAAGCGCTGCATGACCTTTCATATTTCAATTCAGAAAAAGCTTTCAGCGCCATTATGAAGTCGCTGTCGGACGAAGAGGCTAAAATACGAACGCTCGCCGCCAGATCGCTTAAAAAATACTATCAGCACTACCAGAGAACCATAACCGAAGAGCTGATTAAACTATTACACGATCCCGATAACGAAACCGCTCTAAGCGCGGCGGAAGCCTTAAGCGAGGCATCCGATCCGAAAACCGTCGAAAGCCTTTTAAAATATATTTACGGCGGCGATGAAAAACTTAAAATTTATTCTATAATCGCCTGTAAAAAAATCAAAGACGATAATATTAAAGAAGCTCTGGTTAAACTCATAAAAGAAAGCGGCGAGAAAGACGATAAAAAAATTCTTTCCTCTGCTATAAACGCCTTAAGCGAAAACATATCGCCAGACCTTCTGCCTTTGATTATTAAAAAAGGCCTGCAGGATGATGATGCGCGCGTCAGAGCCTCGGCTATCGAGGCCATTTCAAACTTAAATATGGATAAAAACGTCTTAATCGAATTGCTGAGGCCGATGCTTTCTGAAAATAACGCCCGCATAGTCGCTAACGCGTGCGCCGCGCTGTATAAAGCCGGCGATGATACGATATTCGAAGATATTAACCGGCTTTTAAAGCATGAAAATAAATGGGTGCGCGCTTCGGGATGCTACGTGCTCGGCCGCATAGGCGGCGATAACGCTTTTAAACTTCTCTTAAAATATAAAACCGACGGCGATTCGGAAGTTAGAATTAATGCGGCGCGCTCGATATTTAATTTTAAAACCGAAAAAGCAGCCGCTGCCTTAATCGAAATGACAAAGGATGAAGATAATAAAGTTAAATCCGAAATATTGCGGCTTATTTTAAAATTAAATGAAAGCTACGCCTTCTGGCCAATAATAGATTTATTTAAATCCGGTAATAAAACTTTAGTTATAATGGCCGCTAGTGTTTTATGCAATATAGGCGATGACGCCGGAATCCCGGTTATAAAAGAAGCGCTCGATAAAATTTCCGACGGCGCATATAAAAAGGAACTTAATAAATACCTGCTTATCTTAAACGAAATCTGCGATAAAAAGAAAATAAATGTCCGCAATATGTCCACTTATAGAGAAAATGCCGAAGCCGAAAAAGATTTTAACGCCGGAATCAACCAGTCCGAAGAAGGAATCGCCATACCGGTCGAACTTTTACTCAAACCGGGTGAAGAAAAAAATTTCGCGCATATAATAATCGAAAAATTATTCCATAAATCACAATTTTTAAGAGAAGAAGCCGCTCTTGAACTTTCTTATATCAATTCAAAAAAAGCGGTTTTTGCTCTGTCACGCGGCCTTTGCGATCCGCTCCCAAAAGTTCGTTCTATATGCGCGAGAAGCGTTTCACGCCACTGCCTTAATTATCCCGAATTAATGCCGGATATTAAAGATAAACTGCTCGAACTTTTATACGACGATTACTCTGAAGCCGCCCAGAACGCGGCGACCGCGCTCGGGTTTATACGCGACAAAGCCGCCGTACCGGCGCTTTTAGAAATACTCAACCATGAAAATCCGAATACCCGCCTCTACGCCGCTATGGCGCTCGGAAGAATGGCCGATAAAACCGTCAGCGGACATTTAATTGAACTGCTTAAAAAAGACGATAATAAAAAAGTGCGCGCTACCGTTATTACCTCACTCGGATTTATAGGCGAAGCTGAATTTTACGATATAATCATTAAATACGGCTTCGAAGATAAAGACCCGCACGTGCGCGCATCCGCTGTAGAAGCTCTCTCTAAACTTAATATAGCGCCGGATAAAATCAACGGCGTCATCAAAAAAGCGCTCGATGATATCAATAACCGCGTTATAGCTAACGCATGCATCGCTTTATGGAAAATAGGCGACCTTTCCGCTATGACCTATATTACTAAACTCGTTAAAAGCGCCGATAAATGGTACCGCGCGTCCGCAAGCTACGTCCTCGGCCAGATAGCCAACGTGGAAGCCGTAAATATACTCCTGTCGCTTAAAAACGACGCGGAAGCCGACGTAAGGCTTAACGCCGCAAGGGCGCTCGGTAATATCAAATCGCCGAAAGCCATAAACGCGCTCGTTGAAATGCTCGATGACAGCGACGAAGTAGTTAAAAATACCGCGTATGACGCCATCATAAAATGCAGTGATAAATTCGCGTTCTGGCCGATGGCGCAGTATCTTAAATCTAAATATGAAATTTTACGCTTTATGGCATCGGTGGTTCTGTGCAATATCGGCGACACTGCATGCGTGCCGCTTATTTTAGAAACGGCCGCTATAGAACGCAATAAAGAAGTTAAAAATGAAATTTTAAAATATTTAAAACTTTTTGTGCATAACCATCCATTAGAATCGTTCAAAGAAGTCTTCGATAAAAAATACGGCAACCAGCCGGCGGCCGAAGAAGGATTGAAACTTATCGAAAATATAGACGTAACGCGGGATATTAAAGTTAAACTATATGCCGCCGCCGCCGAATCGCAGTTTAAAAAAGTAGCGGAAGCCGCTATAGCGCGCTTAAATTCATTGTCAGCCCCGCCGGCCGCTTAACCTTACAATAAAACTTATCCAGTTATTGCCGCGGCCCAACCTATCCTCATTTTTAATAAAAGCCAATACTATAAACTTTTTATTTAATAACTGCTCCACTTCGCCGCGCGTGTAATACGCGAAAAAACGGCCTGCCGAATCGACGTGTTCGCCTTCACCTTCTTTGAGCGAAAAAAAGAAAACGCCGCTAAATTCTATTTTATTTAAAAAATTAATAAAAGAAGCCTTAGGCATGTGCAAAAGCGAGGCGCTCGCAAATAAGTGTTTTATTTTATTATCAATAATAAACTTATTAACCGCGGCGGCGTCCTCTATATTCAGATTCATTATTTCAACGCCCGTATAATTTTTAGCAAGCCCGATAAGCTCATCTGAATAATCTACGCCTACAGCCTTATATCCCTTTTCTATAATATATTTCAGACTGTTTCCCGAACCGCAGCCGAGATCCGCTATTAAACCCGCTTCATCGACAAGATAAGCTAAAAACTTGTCGATCTGATCCGATATTATTATATTTTTCGTCGTTTCAAAATAAGATTTTGAATTCTTATTATAATAATTAAATGTGTCGCTCATAAAAGTCATTATAACAAATCATGATAACACTGTCAATAATCTTAATAAGCCGAACTCTTAATAAACTTATAAGGGAGGGAGAAAAGGTTAGCANNCCCTCCCTTAAACCCTCCCTCTTTCTGCAAATTGCCTGACGCTTTTTTGTCGGTTTGTCGATAGCTTTTTTGGTCAGGGCTTTAATTTCTTTATTTCTTTATTTCTTTTCATTATTGTTTTTTGCTTTTTACTTATTTATCTGCCAGCTTGCTTGTTTGCATGTGCGTACTTCGTACGCACATGCGTAGCAATAACGAACCAATGCAACTTTACTAAAAGGCTCGCGGTAAAAATTAATGTAAATCGGCACTAATAATCGCACTGCTAAAAATTAACAAAATGACATGCTACAATAGTCTTCGTAAATAAACTTTAATCAAGTTAAATTAAAATAAAATCGTTTAATAACGCTTTTATACAATGAAAGTTGTTACTTTTTAATGCCTTACCGTGAGCATTAATATTAAGTTCCGGTGGTGCGTAAATGTAACGCCTTCGCGCACGCAACGCGTGCGCGGAGGCAAAACTGACAAAAGGCAGGAAAAAAAATAAAAAAATAGAGATAGAAATAGAGATGAAAAAAAGAGTAGAGTGGAATGGAGAAGAGAAGAGCGAATGGCAGGAACTTTGTAAAGAAACTAATTTAAAAAAACTTCGAAGTCGGCAGCAAATACCGCCCGAAATAA
>DIVV01000172.1 GCA_002423385.1 bacterium UBP16_UBA6123 | reverse complement strand
AATACCGCCCGAAATAAAAAGGCTATGAAAATAGCCTTTTTATTTCGATGCTACAAAACTGCGCAAATGCGGCATACGAAGTATGCCGTATTTGCGCAGTTTTATATTCAGGGAGAGCAAAGGGGGCACGGGGGAAAAGAGAGGGCCATTGGTCCTTTCTTTTCCCCCGTCGCGGTCTTGTTTCGTCGGCAGGCATGGCGCGGAGGATGGGCGTTAAAGGGCGATGAAGATATTGATGTGTGAAATAATGGGGTGTCAAATATTGACAGTTGACAGCGAGTGAATTATTTAGTAAAATCATTGATATATTTTAAAGAAACTATATGGAGGTTAATATGAAAACTATAAAATCTTATTTACCCGGTTTAAAAACCTTTGTTGTATCCAGCGTTATATTTTATTTGTTTATGGTTTGTGCTGCATTTATTGGCGATAGCGTTGAAGCTGCCGTTAAAAAAATAGAATGTGGCGTAATTTCGGGGAAGGTTATGTTTATGGATAAGTCTGTTTCTGACTGGGCTGAGTGTCAGGGAACTTTTGAAGTTAAAACGGGCGGCCGGATTAAGCTTGACGATTCCGGCGCGGCCGTTATAAATTATTCAGACGGCACGATGGTTACTCTTCGCAGTGGGACTGAAATTGAATTAAAGGCTGACGGTATAAGGCTTAATGAGGGCGGCGTGTGGATAAAATTGATCAAAACCAAGTCGGGTTTCAAGGTAGATACGCCTTCGGTTACGATAGGAGCGCGCGGCACTATATTCAGTGTAATTAAGAAGCAGGAGAAGATCCTGGTCAAGCTTGTCGAAGGAATAATCGAGGTGATCAACCGTGAAAGCGGCAAAACTCTTGCTATGAAAGCCGGCGATACGTTAATAGTTAAAGCGAAGGAAATTATTGAAGTGAATAAAATCGATAAAGATAAAGTAAATGCGGTATTAAAGCAGAATTCATTTTCAGAAATAGATTTTGATTTAAATGCGGTGCCGGAGGTATTCAAGTTTAATTTGAATACCGGTTCCAAAGATAAAGCGCCCGTTTTGGCGCCTGAGTCGGCCGATGTTTCGGGCACGGCGGTTCCCGCGTCATCTGAGGTTAATGTTATTAATGGCCTCGATTCAGATTCCGTTAAATTAGAAAATGAAGCGGCGTCTCCGCAAAATGCAAAAACTTTAAAAGATCTTCTCGGCCGCTGATTTTATGATTAAGTTAAAAAGGGGCCTGCTCAAATATTTAATTTCGGCTTTTATTTTCTCGGCGGTATTTTTACTTTACGCGGCCGATATTTTTGAAACTCTGGAACAAAAAACTATTGACTGGCGGTTTATGCGCAATCAGCAGGCTGGCGATTCCGCGGGTGTCGCCGTTGTCGAAATTACGGGCGATTGCCTTAAGCAGATATCGAACTGGCCGATAAAACGATCGGTAATAGCGGCTGCCATAGATAAACTTATGGAGGCGGGCGTAAAAACTCTCGCCGTCGATATTTTATTCGCCGATAAAACCGAAGAAAGTGAAGACGCCGCTCTCGGCGCGGTTATAAAAAAATATAACGGCCGCATAATACTCGCGGCGCAGTTAGTTGAAAGTTATTCGTCCGCCGCGGGTGCGGGAGCGGGCGGGCGGAGTTATGAATTACTTGCGCCCAATGAGTCTTTTGGCGCCGAAACGGATTGTTTCGGCCTTATTAATATTGAATATTCGGGCCTTAATAAAGACGGTGCGATCAGAAAGGTCAATCTTTTTACGACGGCCAATCAAAAGCGTTATGATTTACTATCGTTAGCCGGCGCGGTTAATTACTTGAAACCTCAACCGTCCGGAGCCATCCGTTCGGCCGTTTATAATTCGGCCTCGCCTTTTTTTATTAACTATTACAGGCCTTATCATGATTCGTATTTTATGAAAGTGGTTTTTTCTTCACTTTTAGCGGAAGATACCGCTGAAATTTCCGAATTGCTCGGCGGCAAACTTGTATTTCTCGGCGTAAGCGCGCCGGCCGTTCCTGATATGCGTCTAACGCCGTTCGGTGTTATGCCTGGCGTTGAAATTCACGCATGCGTGGCGGCTAATATCCTCGAAAATAATTACGCATCGCGCGCCGGTCATTATTTTATCTTTATATCGCTTTTAGTGATGACGATCTTAATGCATTTTTATCTGCAAAAAATAAGGGCGGCCTTTGATTTTGTGGCTATAGGCGCGATTTACGGGGTCTATTTCGGGGCGGCCTGGCTGCTTGCGGCTAAATATCGAATTTTTATCGACCTGCTGCCGCCTTTAGTTCTTTTAATATCACAGGCGATCTGCTTCAGGTTTTATCAGAATATACGTCAGATCTACATATCTAATCTCGAATTGCAGCGGATGCTCGAGCGCATGGGCGGCCTGTACAATATAGCCCGTCTTTCGCAGGAATCAGGGGGACTGCAGGAGCTTTTGAATATAACGGTAGTTGAAATGTCGAAGATATTAAAATGCAAAAGAATATCGATAGTAATAGAAGACCCGAAATCTAAATCGCTTATTTTAAAGGCGGCGATAGGTTTTTCCGGCGACGACCGTCCGATTGAAAATTTAGTTCTTAACAGGCGGAGCCCCGTGGTATCGAAAGTTATTGAAACGGCCGCGCCGGTGCTGGTTAAAAACGTGGATGAGCAGGGCGGGTTTGAAAGCGGCGAAAATATAAATTATAAAACTAAATCCTTTGTCTGCGTTCCGATAATTATAACGGGCACGGCCGTAGGAGCGCTTTCGCTCACTGATAAAGAAAACCAGGAAAATTTTACCGACGAGGATTTAAAGACGATAGTTGTTTTTGCGAATCAGATTTCGAGTAATATCGAGCATCTTTTTAATATCGAAACTCAAATGGAACGCCGTCGTCTCGATAAAGAGCTTGAAATAGCCAGCAGCATGCAGAAAAAATTAGTGCCGTCAGGCATTAAAAATATAGCGCGTTATGAAATATTCGGAAGTTATATTCCGGCAAAGGAAGTCAGCGGCGATTATTACGACTGCATAGAATTCGGTGAAAACAGCCTTCTGCTTTTAGTTGGCGACGTTTCGGGCAAAGGCGTTCCGGCCGGGCTTTTCATGATGACGGCGCGCACTTTTCTTCACACAATAATTAAATATGAGCGCGATCTGTCTAAAATAATAGGTTATTTAAATAACTATCTTACCGATAATTCCGAGTCAACGGCTTATTTAACTGTTTTTATGTGCGTATTAAATACCGAGACCGGTGAAATTGATTACGTTAACGGCGGGCATCTGACGCCTTATTTAATCAAAAAAAACGGGACTCTTGAAACGCTCGAGACAAAAAATTTAATCTGCGGAATGTTTAATGACGTGGTTTATGATGTCGGCAGGGCTGTTATAGAGCCCGGCGATGCTTTATTTATAGTCACTGACGGCATTACCGAGGCGCAGGCGGCAGATGAAAGCATGTACGGCGACGATGCGCTTAAAGACATTATTCTCGGTCTGGATTTAAATAAAAGCGCTTCAGAACAGGTCGGCAGCATCCTCGAATCGGTTAATAACTTCGTTAAAGACGCTCCACAGTCAGATGATATCACAATTTTATCTATTAAAGCTCTCGAAACGGACATCGTAAAAAAAAATGAGTAAAAATTTAAAATTTGTCGATTAAAAATAAGATTAAACTTTAAATTAAAATTCAAACATATATCTCAAAAATTATGGTATAATTAATATATATGGCATATGGCCGTTTAATTGAATTAAAAACTATCGTTAGTAAAAACGCCGTTTTATTATTATGAAAAATGCTTCAGTAAAAGGCTTTTCATTGTTCGAAGTTATCGTGAGCGTCGTTATTTTATTTCTGGCGCTTACTCCTTTGTTTTCCTCTTTTTTTTCTCAGAAAGATTTCTCGTCGCTTACGCTTAAAGAAATACAGGCGGCCTGTTATGCAGAAGAAATAACCTCCCAGTTTTACGTTTACCCCATAGCTTTTATAAAAGCCGGAACTTATAATGCCGGCGGAGTATCTAATAAAGCTCCCGTACCCGTTAACGAAATATACGAAGCGCGGCTTTTCGGGCCGGATGCGCCGCCGCTGTATTTAACTTCCATGGACGATGGTTTTGAAAGAAATATCAAAATTAAATACGATTCCATGCTTAAATTGAATAATATCGAAGTATCGATGACTTTCGATACGGTAACCGCCGCCGGTAAATCCGTGCAAAGGACGGTAGCTAACCATGCCATTATCGCCGCTTTTAAGTAAAACGGCGGCCGGAAGGCGCCTGCATATTATTATAAAACGCCCGAAAAGCGCTTTCAGCATGGTCGAAGTTATAGTGGTAACGCTTTTAATCGGCATTATTTTTTCGATGGTAATGATGGTTTATAAATTCGTTTTTTTAAAGCAGACGATGGCTTCGCAGATGATGGAAGGCACGCGCGACATAGTATTAACCGTTAATTATTTAAAAAGCGATTTGAATTCAGCGCTTATAAACCCTTCGTTTATGCAGTTAGACAGCATGGGCCGTCAGAAAACCGATAAAACGGTCGCTGAGGCTCTCGGCGAATCCATCAGCGAGGGCGAAAAAAAATTCAGTTTCATTATTTCAGAAGGAAGCGAGGCGGGCGTCGTTACTTATGAAATCGATCAGGACAATGTTTTGAAACGCACCGTTTACGACTCATTTAAAAACGTATTAAGCTCGAGTATTTTATCGCGCGGCAAAATTACCAATGCGGCGCTTGCCTGTAAAGTATTTAAGAGCGGAAGCGACTGTACGGTGTGCATGAATATAGCCCTTAAAATACAGACGCGTGTAATCGATAAAGGCTCCGCCGTAGATGCGGCTAAAGATTTTTCATTCAATATATTTCCCTACGTGCTTAATAATACATTGAAAAATGCTGAATTTAAAGATAAGCCGGCGGCGTATTAAAAAGGAGATGATCGCCTTGTTTAAAAAAACATATAAAACCGTAGTTAAAAATTCTGCAATGGCGGCTTTAACTATTACTTTACTATCGTTTTGCCTGCCGTTTATGACGGTTTTTTTCGAGGCCGGTCCCGCGCGCGCTCAAAACGCAAACGCCCTCGGGCAGTTGATGTTTTCTGATAAAATAGACGAGCGACTTTGTACCGAGCCGCCTTCGAGAGTGGACGATTTTAAACTCGGTCCGAAAACTCAGCTTATCGAGCCGATCGTGCTGAATACTAAATTCAAGTACCGTGAAGTGCAGATGCTGATAAGGTTGTTTATCGGAGCCGTGGCGGAGGCTATCGGTTATCAGATCAAGGCGACGGACGAGCCTTACATATACGACGTCGGAAAAAAAATCATAGCAAAAGAAATAGACGAGGCGCAGGCTTTAAAATACACATGGGAGGGTGAAAACCAGATATTTGAAGCTATCGATTCATTTTTTGCCGCGCGCAGCGATAAATTTTCTAAAAAATCGCAGGCGGACCGTCGCAAGCTGTTTAATCTCGTGTGTGAAGGCCCGATTTACAGGACGGGAACCCCGGTCTCGATAACGCCGGCAGCCGCCGCGAAAGGTTATACCGTAACGCCCCTTGCGGCCTCGCCGTTTCCGCCCGGCCATCCTTACGCCGGCTATAATATTTATATGTGCGGCACCCGCGGCGTCTGGTATTTCAGAAACGCCGTCAGACGCAATATCGACGCTATTAAAACCGACCTGCTCAAAGAGGATGCGCAGCTTGACGCCGCGTCGGGAATCGGTAAGGTGGCCGCCGATAAAGTCGTTGAAAAGGCCGCCGACATAAAGATTTTGGCGGAAATGTTCAAACTTTTAAGATATAACGGCCTGGCCGAAGCTAAATTCGCCGACGAAAAACATTACGAGGCAAGCGATATAGCCCTGGATCCGGGGTTCAACTCTCTTACGCGCAATACGGGCGATATGATCAATGCGCTTAAAATGTCCGGTTTTTCGGTGCCGGGCGATAAAATCGATACCTATAAAAAGCTGTGGCAGGTCTATTCGACGCCCGAAACTGAATAAAATCAAGCGCCGGATATTTTTATCGATTGAAAACGACTACAGGAATGAAATATTATGAAAAATTTATATACCAGCCGCGCGGCCGCGCTTAAAAAAATTTTAAATCGCAACGGCGTCGTAATTCCGATGATAATCGTTCTTACGGCGATCGTTTATATCGTATTTTACAGTTATCATAATATGGCCATGAATACGATGGATCGCGCGCATTATACGATGCTTCTTCAATCCGTCAGAAATATCGCGTTTTCGGTAGTCAACGTAGTTTATCCCTACATATCTTATAAATGCCGCGTCGATCCGGCCGGCAAACTCGCCAGTTTTATAAGCGATTCGCACGATGAAGATTTTATCATCGATCCGGCGGGCGACGAGGTTTTGCGATCGCTTTTCGACCAGTTTAAGCCGGCCGTCGTTGAAAATATTTATATAAAGGCGCTCGAGCGTGAAAGCGACCAGGGCGGCGATTTAAGCCAGAACGCGGGCGAACTTTACAGCGATCCTCATGAAAAAAAAGTGATCGTAGAGGTCGGCTGCACTATTTACATAAATAAAATCCGATACGAGTGCAAGATTAAGCGCCGGATATCTAAAATTTTTTCGACGGTGCCGCTTTACTCTAAATTTACGCTTATGGTCCGCAATAAAACGCTTCCACAAATGGCTTACAACTTATATAACAACACGATAGCGGGAATGCCGGCGCCGCACAATAAATTTATGCCTTTAGTGCTTTATAATCATAATCCTGCCGAAGATAATTCATTAGCGAGCTTTTTGACGAGTCCGAAAGCTTATTTGACGCGCGGTTATATATATTTTGGCGGCGAGGCCATATTAAATAAAACTTCAGGTTTCCATAAAGAATTTTCCGAGTTGTTTCATTTTATTAATATCGGTTTTAATCCGGGCGTAACGCGCTGCTACTCGAATTTAGGCGGGACGCTTCCCTTCGCTCCGCCCAATCCGCCCGGCGGCTATCAGCTCGAATTTACGCCTCTCGGCTATTATTACGATATGATAACCGATGCCTCCGCGCCTAATGTAATGAAAAAATATATGGGCCTGCCGCCTTTTTCTTCGACGCTCCATCTTTATGGAAGCCAGAGCCTTCCCTCGCCGGCGCTTGTCGTAGGGCGCGTATATCAGTCGTATCCGATATATAAATGCCTTGTAAACGACTTCGACCAGAATTCGAAAATAGACACCACGCCCGATCTTGAGTATGTAATGGTTAACGCGCTCGATAATAAAAATGATTTCTTTTCATCGTCCGCCGATTTATCTGAATTTCCGCTTCTTTTTAAAATAAAGTCCGCCGACGCCCATACCGGTTGGAAAGATTTCTGCGTTAATAGTTATCAAAATTATTCAAAATTAATGACTACGATAATCAAGGAACCATACAACCGTTCATATAACTATATGCTCTACGACGGTTTTATGTCGCAAAACACCCAGGCGGGAACCGTCAATAAATTCAGCGATTCCGAAATTACCGACTATCTTAACGTTCATAATTTTAAAATAGCCCTCAAAAATTCAGACGGCGGCGAGACGGCTATTTTTTCCGGCGATCCGGGCGCGGCGGATATAACTTCGATATTGAAATCCCGAATAGAAAAACGCTATAAAAACGAGGCTGAATTTTATAAAGAATGTCTTTCCGCTCGCGAGTTAACCATACCCTATTGCGTGGTTTCGATTGAAAACGGCGGGTTGAATCTGCCTGATAATATCAAAGTAATAGAAGGCGGTATTATATTCGTCGGCGAAGGCGATTGTGAAGTGCGCGGCATAGAAGCGCCTTTCAATCAGATTTTATCGATTTACAGCGCGCGCGGCAATATAAAAATAGATTGTTCGAAAAAATATAAGTATATAAGTTTGAACGCGCCGGAAGGTTTCGTTAAGAACATAACGCCGGACAGTCCGCTCGACCTTACCGGCAATATAGTATGTAAAACCCTTGATCATCTGTCTTTTGCGGCTGGCGGAAAGATACAGTACACGCATTATATGGACCCGACTTATACCAAAGCCGCATCCTGCCGGTACAAGCTGATTTTGATGCCGTCAGTGCTGAATCTTGAATTTAAGAGAAAATAAAAAGAAATTTATTTAGCGGTTAATTCGTTGTGCCGTATGTATATTTTTTTATATAATCGATAACTTCTTTAGCGCTGATATTCACCTTAGCGACTTTTTGGATATAATTCAGGTTTTCAGAAGTAAAGACTATGCCGTCATCGACATTGCCTTCGACCGCCGTTTCTTCGAGACGGTGGAATATGCACATCGGATGAAGGTAGTCTTTTGAATATTTAAGGCAGAAGTCGTTTTCCATACATTTGGTAACGCAGCGGTCGGTGAAATCGGATTTGATTTTTTCGCCGTTTTTCTGCCTGTTTTTTTCTGTGGCTTTAAAGCGGTAAACACCCGTATCGTCGAGTTCGAAATATTTGTCGATGAAACTATTTTTAATAGCCGAGCCTATCATGCCTTTAACGGGGCTTTCGAAAAATATGCGCTTATCGGCCTGGAATTGCATGTTTTTCCAGTTGAGATGGGCGTTGGATTCTTTACAGATAGTGAATATAAGACAATTGGCGATGTGATCGGCGCCGTTATCTATGATGCGCTGGAAATTATCTTCGTTAATGCCGCCAGCGGCTATTAATTCGGGCACATGATATTTTTTGCGGTAATCTTCGCGGTGGTTTTTAACGTCTTCGATGAAAGCCTCGACTTCTTTTTCCGGCGCGCCCTTGCCGAGGACCTGCCGGGCGAGGTAAGTGGCGAAGCGCATAAAAGTGAGCCTGACTAATTCTTCAGTGGATATAAAATTTTTTATAGAGCTGAAGCCGATATGGCCGCCGCAGCCAGCGCCTTCGAGCATTATTCTTTTTACGACGCCGCTTTGCAGAACTCTGAGCGCAAGCGATGGATGGGCTACTTTAGGTATGATTTCGAGCTTGAGGTCTTCGCATTCGCCTGTGCAGTTGAGTATTTTAGAATCGTAGCCGGCGCTTAAAACGATAAAATTAGCGCCGAGTTTTTGCACCGTGCGCGCTACGTTATGAAAGTCTTTAGCTACGTACATTAAATTAACGCCGATTTCGCCGTCGGGGCAAATTTCGCGCGCTATGCGTATTTCGCGTTCAAGTTCGTCGGGAGTCATCCCCGCGCCTCCGAGAGAGGCTACGAAACCTTCGCGGGCCACCGCTCCGCCGAGTTCGCCGGTAGTTATTTTTACCGCCGCGCCTTCCTGCCAGACTTTTACATTTTTATTCTTTTTTATAGTGCCGGTGTTTTGACCTTCATTATCTATATTTTGATTCATTTCATCGCCCATTCTAGAAAATTATCATATATTTAAAAGCGCGCAAGTTATGCGCGTCAGGTTTTTGTTTATTATAAACTCATAAAACAAATTACTTTTCGAATTTTTTCTGTGCCAGATCGAAAGCCCATTTAATATCTTCTTTTTTGCCTTCAGGATAGTTGTGGGCAATTATTACGATAAGCGGAAATTTATCGGCTATAAAAAACGTTTCTTCTTTAAAATAAGACATCATGGATGTTTTGATGAGCCCTTTGAATACTTCCGCGTCGGCGCGGGAACTTTCTTTCAATTCGAGAGCGATAAGGCCGAAATCGTGATCTTTATCGTCTTTTTTATATGACATTAAGTTAATAGCCATAGCGTTTAAATTGTCGGGCAGTTCTTTAACTTCTTGAAACATGCGGCCGGCTACCGTTTTTATTTGATCTTTGTTTTCTATTAATATGGGATTTGATTCGAAAGGTATTCTCATTTTAACGGCTTTGGAAATAAGAGTAACGCCGTAGCTTAATTCTTCCTGTTTTAAGATGAAATCTTTAGCCGAAACAGATTGGGTGTTCGAAGCAGGCGCGGGCGGCTGAGGCTCTACCGAGGTCGTGTCATTCGCCGGCTGAGCCGCGGGCTGAGCGGCAGGCTGTGTCGGGGAAGGCTGTTCGGTTTGAACGGGTGCGGCCGGCTGAGCCGCAGGCGCAGGCGGTTCGGGAGCCGGCGCTGGAGTTTGCGGCTGCGTTTCGGCAGGCGCGGACGCGGGCTGTGGCGCGGGCTGTGGCGCGGGCGGCGTAATCGGCTGAGCCGGAGCGGCCTGATCCGTGGGAACTGATGCCGCCGGAGGAGGCGTGGTAACTTCAGCCGTGGTGGCTATTTCTGCGGGTGCCGGTGCCGACGGCAGCGGCTGCGCGTCCGGAGTTTGCGCCGAAGCGTTGAACTGTATGCTTAATGCTAAAATTGCCGCTAAAAAAAGTCCTCTTTTTAATATCATTTTATACCTCCAAGAATTTGTTAACAAAACAGGGCGATAAATCAATCGCTTTTCGCTTATGAATTATATATTTAAATGACTAAAATGTCAAGAGATATTAAGCTAATTTAAGCTAAAATCTTTGATGGAAAAATAAGCGTAAAAATGTGTGTTTACAGCGGCCGCCCCGCCGGGAGGAAGATGTGAAAAGTAGTTCCGGCGCCGGGTTTGGATTCGACGTCGATAATTCCGTTGTGATTTTTGATAATCGAATGAGCCGCTGCAAGGCCGATTCCGCGTCCGTCCGGTTTCGTAGTAAAATAAGGGTCGAATATATTTTTTAGAATCGAGGCTTCTATTCCGCGGCCGTTATCGCTGATGGTTATTTTAATGTAATCGCCGTTGAGCGCCGGATAATTTTTGGCCTTAATTTTATCTATATTTTCAGTTTTAAAAGTGATGAGACCGTTTTCACCGCAGGCCTGTCTTGCGTTTATGGTAATATTGGTTATAACCTGTATGAGCTGTCCTTCGTCGGCGTCTATTTGCCGCAGCGAAGATTCAAGTAAGAACTCGCTTTTCATAGAAGAACCTGAAAGCGAGAACTGAACGGCTTCGCGTATTAACTCGTTGATATCGGTAAGTTTTTTAATAGGCATTCCGCCCTTTGAAAATGTGATAAGCTGTTCGGTAAGGCTTTTAGCGCGATAGGAAACCCTTTCGGCGCGCGAGAGTATTTCGGCTATGCCCGTATCTCCGCAGCGTCTTTTAGCTAAAGTGATATTGCCGATAATTCCCATTAATACGTTGTTGAAATCGTGCGCAATCCCGCCGGCAAGAAGCCCGAGCGATTCGAGTTTGGCGTTTTTAATCATTTCTTCTTCGATTTTTTTGCGCTCGGTGACGTTGCGGGTTACAATTACTATATGCGGGCGTCCGTCGGCCGAGGTAAATACTTTGCCCGAGCTTTCAAACCATAACGGATTAGAGTCGAAAGAGGCGTTTCTAAAAATAATTTCATTTGCATAGCCCAGCCGAGCGATGGTTTCGAACATATTTTTAATTACCGGCCGGTCGCCTTCGTAAGCGATGAAATCATAGCTTTTTTCGCGCTGTTCTTGCGTCGCGCCGTTGAAAATATCTTTGAAATTGGGGCTCACGTATATTATTGAGCCGTTTAAATCGGTTTCGAATATGACGTCGAAAGCGTTTTCGGCGAGCATTCTATATTTTGCTTCGCTGGCTAATAGCTCTTTTTCGATTTTTTCGCGCCCGGCTATCTGTTGTTTGAGGTTTTTATTTGTATCAAGCAATTCGCATGTGCGCTTTTCTACTATATTTTCAAGTTCATTGATTATATTTTCGAGTTTTGCGTTGACTAACAGCAGTTCTTTTTCAGCGGCGCGCCTCTCAAAAATATTCATTATCAAAAATGAGCTTAATATGACCAGTATCATTACCAGAACTATTATGAACCAGAAAATATTTTTATCTACCGAATAGAACGAGAACGGTTGATTTAAGATAAAGCTGTTTTCAGGCAAACGGCTTTCAGATATTTTATGTTTTTGAAGCATTCTGTGATCGAACATATAACGGTTGGGGCTTGTTTTAATGACTTCGAAATCGGAGGCATTTTTACCGCTTTTAATTATTCCGGCCGTTATTTTCGCGGCCGTTTCACCCTGCGAGTGTGCGCTTATCATAAGACCACCCGTTATACCGCCGCCCAGATAGAAATCCCAGACTCCATAAATTGGAACGGCCGAAGCCGCGGATATCAGCCGGATGCTTTCGTCGTAGCTAAATACTATACCGTTCTTGTCACGATTGAATGTCATTAAAAAAATCGCGGAGCCGGTTTCGAGTTTGGAAACTTTATCACAAACTTCGGCCATCGATAAATCTTCTAAGTATTCAAATGAAAAAACGGACTTGAAAAGCTCGGCGTTTTTGCTGAAAATAGTTTTATTAGCTTCACCCGTAGTTGTTTTATCGTTAATTACATATATTTTATTGACTTCGGGTTGGATTTTTTTTATCAGCTCGAGATTTGATTTTATGTCAAAAGCTTCTACTACGCCGCTTATATTCCTGCCCGCGATAACAGCCGGTTCAAAATTATTTACGCCGCAAAATATAAGAGGAACGCCTTTAAACAATTCATGCTGATATTTTGCGCAAAAATTGAAAGCGTCGTCGTCTGAGCAAATTACCGCGTCGAGAACCGTCAGGCCATATTTAAGCGCGTAAAACTCTCGAAGCTTTGATAAATATTGGTCCGTAAAAATATTTTTAGTGTCCAGGTATTCTATGTGTAGTTCGCATTTTAATCCCGGTTCGTGCTTAAGGGCTTCTTCGATTGCGTCGGTTATCCCTTTTGTCCATGGCAGGTTTTGATTGTATGAGTTTATTAAAAGGATCTTCGCGTTTTTTTCGGCTGCGGCGGGTTTAATGCCTATTTCTGAAGATGCGCCGCAAAGATTAGCGCCGGGCGTGAAGAATAAAAAGGCTGACATGAATATTAATAATATTGAATATATTTTTTTTTGCATATTTTTTGCATCCGGCGTTTAATTTCGATTAATTAATGTTAACGGCCTTAAGATAAAAGCCGGTTTCGCCGTGCGCGAGTATCGTGCGCCGGCAGTTATCGTAGCGAAAAAGCCAATACTTATTAATATCGATATCAAGAGCGGTTAAAACCATTAAATTGATTATGATTCTGTGGGTTATAACCAATATTTCGCCGCTGATCGAGGTCGCGGTAATTTTATTCAAAAAAAATTTCGCCCTCGCGGCGGTTGAAGCGACACTCTCGCCGCCCGGAAATGTGAATTCGGCTGGTTTTTCGAGCCAATTGCCGAAAAGCGCCGGATTTTCTTTTTTTACGGTTTCGACCTCGATATTTTCCCATTCGCCGCAATTAATATCGGTAAGTTCGGGGCATAAAACGATTTCACTTTTTGAAACGCCGCCCAGCAGAGACGCCGTGTCTGCCGCGCGCGACAGCGGACTCGAGTAACACGCGTCGAATTTTATATTTTCCGCGCGGAGCTTTTCTGCGAGGGCGCGCGCCTCGAATATTCCTTTTTCGGAAAGCGGAGTGTCGATAACGCCTTTAAAAATCAGTTTGTCTTCGACCGTCGAAGCGTGCCGAATTAGATGTAAGTTAAGGCTCATATAAATTTTCGGCCGGTTTGAAACGCTTCGGCCATAAGTTTTTGATTTTTAAGCGCGTCGCTTTTATCGCGAAAATTTACTCCGGTTATTTTACCGATAATATTGATTTTATTGAATTTCATGAAATCTTCGATTATAAGCGCGGATATTTTTGTCATAGCTTCATCCGGCGCGCCGCAACTGACCACTATCGCGCCGCTTTTACCGCTGATAGCCGATTCGAAATTTTCGTTAAGAAATGAAAAACACCTGTCCATGAATAGCTTCATCTGCGCCGATACGGCGTTCCAATATACGGGTGTACCCATTACCAGGCCGTCAGCCTTTAAAATTTTATCGGCTATTTCCTGCCAGCCGTCTTCTATAACGCACTTTTGTTCCTGCATGCAGTTCATGCAGGAGTCGCAGGGCTTAATGTCGAAGTCGGATATATATATTTTATCGATCGTGCCGCCCGAAGAACGCACGCCGGAAAGTATTTCATCGACAAGGATATCGGTATTTCCGTTGACGCGCGGTGAAGCGACTATTCCTAAAACATGCATTATTAAATACCTCCGTAAATTAATAAATGACCGGGCCGCCATTGTGGCCATCCTGCCTTTTTACCTTCGCGCCGGCCTGGTTGAACCATACTAGAACGAGGCTTTTTTTTCTTCGGAAATTTTTTCGATCATCTTTAGCGCGAGTTTTATGGTGTGTTCGATGTCGTTGATATCTAAAACCGAAGTGTGGCTGTGAATATAGCGTGTCGGTATGCCCAGGACTATAGACGGCACTCCGGCCTCGGTAAGGTGGACCGCCCCGGCATCCGTGCCGCCTGACGAACGAACCGCGTACTGTGCCGTTAATTTGTTGGTTTTAACTATTTTTTTGATAAATTCGGTTAATTTGGGTCGCACGGTCATCGTTGGATCGAAAAGCCTTATCTGCGGACCGCAACTGAGCTTGCCCTGCGCCGGATAAGCGGTTTCGTTATTTGGCGTATCGTCGGCGGGCGGAGTGTCTATAATTATCGCCATATCGGGTTTTATCTTCATCGCCGAGGTTTTTGCGCCGCGCAGGCCGCTTTCTTCAAGTGTCGAGCCGACGCCGTAGATTTGAGCGTTCAACCCTGCGTCGGCAGTTTTTTGCATTATCTGTACCATCGCGCATACGCCGGCGCGGTTATCGAAAGCTTTGCCGTAGTAAAGCCAGTTTTTGTTGAGCGTGCCGAAGTCGCTGTAAGGAACCGAGGGGGCGCCAAGCTCGATTTTATAGTCGTTGATCACTTCTTCTGCCGAGCACGCGCCTATATCGATATACAAAGCATCTAATTTAGGTGATTTTGAGCGTTCATCGTCAGTCATCATGTGGGGCGGTTTCATGCCTATAACGCCCTTTACGAAATCGCCGTCGGAGTTTTTAATGAGCACTTTTTGCGACGGCAGAGTCTGAGTGGTCCAGCCGCCGAGGTTTATAAATTTAAGGAAACCGTTACTCATTATTCCGCGCACCATAAAACCCACTTCGTCGATATGCGTAAAAATAGCTATTTTAGGTTTATCCGCGTTTTTAGCGGCATCTTTTTTCGTGCCGCCGGATTTATGGGCGCAGATTATCGAACCAAGCCTGTCGTAGTCGAAATCGCATATACCGTCGAGTTTTTCTTTTATGATAAGATGAAGGTCATCTTCAAAGCCGCTAGGGCCGAATGCGAGTGATAATTCTTCTAAAAGCTGCGCGCTCGATTGTTTCTGGTTATTTTTTTTCATATATTTTATTTACCGGTCCTTTCTGATTTATGTCACGCTGGCGGCTGAATTAAGCCCCCGTTTTAACGTGGTCTATGTAATGATAAGCATGATGCGCGGCCGTCGCGCCATCCGCACAGGCCACTACTATCTGACGGAAATTTCCGGCGCGCACGTCGCCTGCCGCAAAAAGTCCTTCTATCTTTGTTTTGCACGTTTCGTCCGTTATTAAATACCCTTCCTCGTTAGCTATGCTGGCAAGCTGAGGACTGTTACTGATTATTGAGGTTCCCGGGGTCAGGCCGACGAAAATGAAAACGCCGTCGATCTTTAATTCGGTGATCGCCGATGTTTTAACGTTTTTAATAGATGCGCTTTCGACGACCTCTTCGCCGTTTATCGATTCTAATACGCTGTCCCAGATAACGTTGATTTTAGGATGCGCCAGGATGCGGTCTGAATATACTTTTTCGCCCCTGAATTTATCGCGGCGGTGTACCAGATGTATTTTAGATGCGAAGTTGGTTAAAAAAAGCGCCTCGGTCAGCGCAGAGTCGCCGCCGCCTATAACCGCTATCTCGCGGTTGCGGTAAAGCGCGCCGTCACAGGTGGCGCAGTATGAAACGCCGCGGCCCGCGAGTTTTTCTTCGCCGGCGACGCCTAATTTTTTGGGAAGGTTTCCGTTAGCCAGTATTACCGCGTCGGATATTATTGGACCTTCGCCCGTTAGAGTGTGGAATTTATGGTCTTTAATCTCTATTTTTTGCGCTTCGCACATGGTTTTAATTTTTAAACCAAAACGCGCCGCCTGCTTTTCCATTTTATCGACAAGCTCCGCGCCGTTTATCGGTTCGACGAATCCAGGATAATTTTCAACGTCGTAGGTCGTAACGACCTGGCCGCCAAGAATTCCCTTTTCGATTAAAATGGCGTCAAGACCGCCGCGTACCGCGTAAAGTCCGGCAGTAAGCCCCGCCGGGCCGCCGCCTATTATTAAAAGATCGGTATTTATACTCAATGTAGTTTCCTCCTGTAGTCAAATGCAGTTTTTAAGCGCTTTAACGCTTCAGTACTTTTGGTTATTGCTATTTATTAAGTTCCTATTTTAACATTTTAGTACATGGCTTGTCAATAATTGAATCATAATTGAATAATTTTGAAGTTCCCTGAGTTTTTTAATAAGGGAGGGAGAAAAGGTTAGCAACCCTTTCTCCCTCCCTTAAACCCTCCCTCAATCCGCAAATTGCCTGACGCTTTTTGGTTGGTTTATCGATAGCTTTTTTTGTCAGGGCTTTAATTTCTTTATTTCTTTTCATTATTGTTTTTTGCTTTTTACTTATTTGGCTGCCAGCTCGCCTGGTTGCATGTGCGTACTGCGTACGCACATGCGGTGCAACAACGGTGCTGCCGCAACTATGTTTTACGGCTCGCGGGAAAAACTAATGTAAATCGAGTTTGATAATGGCACTGCTAAAAATTAAACGAATTGTATAGGATAAAAGTCGTGGTAAATTGAGTTTAATTTAAACAAATATGTTTAATAATGCTTTTGTATAGTAAAAGTTGTTATGCTTTAAAGCATTACCGTGAGCATTATTATTAAGTTCCGGTGGTGCGTAAATAGCTCGCCTGCGCGCACAACGTGCGCGTAGGCAAAACTAACAAACGGCAGGAAAGAAGTTTATGGCAGGAAATAAAAAAGAAGAGAATAAAAAAGAAGAGAAGAGAACGGAGAATAGTGAAGAAGATGAAATAATACAAGGAACTTTGTAAAGAAACTAAAAGAAAAACTTTGATGCCACAAAACTGCGCGCGTGCGGTCGCACGCGCGCAGTTTTATATTCAGGGA
>DIVV01000113.1:132-32920 GCA_002423385.1 bacterium UBP16_UBA6123 | reverse complement strand
AAGCGCGACACGAAGGCCGGGCCGGTAATCGAGCCTGTAGCCGGCGTTTTAGAGGTCGGCGACCTTCTTACGATTAGAATCGAGCTTCGCACCGACCGCGACATGGAATACGTCCACATGAAAGACCAGCGTGGCAGCGGATTAGAACCCGTTAACGTACTTTCGCAGTATAAATATCAGGACGGGCTGCGTTACTACGAATCCACCAAAGATACCGCGTCGCATTTTTATATAGACTACCTTCCGAAGGGCACCTATGTGTTCGAATATCAACTGCGCGTCCAGCACCGGGGCCGCTATCAGAACGGAATGGCCCATATCGAGTGCATGTATGCGCCCGAGTTCAACAGCCATTCAGCAAGCGTTATGCTCGAAATTAAATAAATTTTCACACTTCACCCGCCGCCTTGACTTTATAGGCGGCGGGTTGTATAATTAAAATAGGGGTGTTATTGGCATTATAATTTTATTGCCGTCGTTGCACTCATTTATTTTTTAGCTATAACGGCCTGTTAAGAACCGTTTTCACGACTAAATTCAGCAAAGGGAGGCCTAAATATGAAAAAATCGCAATGTAAAAAGCACTCATTTATTTTTATTTTTGTTTTTATGGTCCTTTTCATTTTTTCGTTTTCATTAATAATCGATTCATATGCCAATCCGCAGGGAGGTCACTCAACCGATATCGACGTCGAAAGGTTGACCAAAACCGCGGCAAGCGCAAAACCGAAAATCGACGCCATAACCCGTCCCAATTCGGGCGCTGACGGTCTCGCGGTAAATCCGGGCGCCCCGCCGAACTTAGTCGCGCCGGTAGCGGCAAACGCAATACCGGCAGGTAGTATAGTCGCCGAACTTCCCGTAGATGGTCAACCTGTTGTCGGCTCGGCGGTTAAAGTGAGAGTCAAGCCCGGATTTTCGTTTGGCAATGGCAATATACGCAACGCCAGCCTTGTATGGAAAACCAGTGACGAAAAAATATCTCAGACTATTCAGCTTTTTGTTCAGGGCGGCATGGTTAATAATTTTAGCGGCGCGCTTTATGAATTCAAGCCGCAGACGGGCGGCGCACATAGCGTTCATTTTGAAATCAATTACAAACTATTCGGCGATGATGCCAAACATACTTCGGTCAGCGCACCCAAAACAATAGTTTTTGCAACCGGCGCCGCCGGGCCTAACCCCGGCGACAACCCCGGAAATCCAGGCCAGCCTGGCGTTCCAGGGTTCGTGCCTCCTCCTCCTGGAGTAAACACTCTGCCCGGAACTATTTCAAAACAAATCCCCATAAATTTCAGCCGGTCGGGTGGACCGCCCGAAATCAGGGAACGCGAAGAATATAGCTGGAAGTGGGAACACGCTCAGTTGCAGCATCCGAGCGCTAACCCGGGCAAAGCCTACAATTATGTGGTCGCTTCAATAAAACGAGGCGCCGAAATGGAGTCCAACGACGATCAGGGTGTCGCGCAAATAGCGCCCGATGAAGCCGACAAGTACGTTGAACATAACGGCACGTTTTACAGAAAAGGCGGTATTGACATCGACGGCGACGGCCCGCTTCCCGATTCGCTTCAGGCAAAATGGGAAGTTCGTTACCCGTCGGTTACTCCCGGCGGCGCGGGCGGTTGGAATGTAATTTACAATCTTCAAAAAGGCACCGGTCAGGGCGACGAGTTTAAATACTCGATGCCCGAGCCCAGCGAACCTTTCAAAGTTATCGTAGCCATGAAGGTAGAGCATATATGGCGCGAATATAGCTACGTTAAAGCGCCGAGTCAGATAGGGGAGGCTATACAATTTTACAACGCTCTTAAAAATAATCAAGATCCTACGGGCTCTCTTAACGGAAGTAACTTCCGAAACGTTCAAATAACCGTCAATGCACCTTCCTGTTCAGGCGGCGCCGGTCAGGTCGGGCCCAGCTTTATAAACGTAACAGTCAGCGGTAAAGCTACATACCAGGAATATAAAAAAGTCGGTGAAAGAGAAGTAACCAATGATAAGGGTGAAAAGCATAAAGAAGATATTATGGACTGGGTGAATGGAAGTAAAACCATAGCAAAACCTTTTGATGCCGGTAAAACCGTTCATAATGATGAAGCCGGCAAATTAACCGACGAATCGGTAGTGCATGAAAAGGTTTTAGATACGACCGCGCCTAAACTCGAATTTGCGCCGCAGGCAATCGGCGGCCTTGCCACTCTCACGGGCACCGGTGATATAATTTGTTCGAGCGGCGATCTAATAAACGTTAGAGTTAAAGTTAGCGATAACAACAAATACTCGGCGCTCAGAACTCCGTATCTCACCTATGAAACCGCGCCTTCCGGCAACAACCCGAACGGCGCTACCTGGTCCGGCGTTCCGTTGTCGATGGAGCCATGCCCGGGCGTCCCTGACAACCTGGCGGCCCGTCCTTTCGCAAACGGCAACTGGGGCTATTATCAGGCTCTCGTTCCGGCGCCGCATAATATAAAGGGTACCAAAGCCCTGCGCTGGTTTGTCGATGCCTTCGACGGCTCCGGTTTTAAGCAGCCGCAATCTTTCAACGGCTCCGACTGCTTCGGCAACTTTAACCATGGCAATTTCGAATTCGACGGCATTGCTAATAATACTCATAAAGTTGAAGCATCGCCTGATAAATACGGCACGCTTACAATTTATGACAACGACCGGCCAAATATCGATGTTAAAATGTGGAAAGTTGACCGCACCGGCATTTATTTAGTCGGCGAGTTCGAAGCTTCCGAAGATTACTTTACTGAAGATTTTTATTACGATCTTACCAACCCCGCAAATATAATCGATCCGAGTGGACCGGCCGGAGAATTTAAGGCTAAAATCCCCGCCGACACGGCAGCCGGAAACGTGCATGCCGCATCTTCTCTGCTTGGCGTCGATTCCGCCGGAATGCAGGTACCGGGCGCCTTAATTTTTCCTAACACCGCCTTATTCCCGCTTGAAAGAAAAATGCCCATAGCGCAAAACTTAAAATTTCAAATAGAAGACGCGCCTTATAATTTCTTCAAATACCAGGCAGGTTACGGCGTGGGCGCAGCGGCAGGATTAAAGGATGGAAACTGTCCCGTGGTTTTCGAAGACGTTAAATACATATTTACGGTGAATGCTTATGATAATATCGAGGGCATTGCCAATAACGGCGTAGTGACCATCATGCCAAAACCCGAACGCACGCGTTTATCTTTTGAATTTAAAGACACGGCAAGCCAGCCGCAACTGGGCGCGGTTAATATGGAGTTCAGGCAGGGCCAGAGCGGTCCAGTCACATCGGCCGCCGAAGGTAAATTATGGTATCTCGGTCCCGAAGATCCGAGCATCCCTTTAGCTGCCGGCACCGCCATGCTTAAAGAAGTGCCGACTTTCGAACATGTTTTCCACTCGGTTTCAAAAGATGACAGCGTAGGCAGTCGCTCACTAAAAATTACGGCGGCCGACCGCTGCGGACACAAAAGAAATATAGCTATACATTTCAAAGTCAGCGAAGTTACCAACGAACTGCGCGTTCTCGAAGAAAAAATTAAACGCGAACTTAAACAGCAAAGAGATAAAATGTAACTTAAGTAAACGGCTCACGGTAAAAATCACCATAATATTGAGTCTAATTAAAATAAGTTATATTAAATCAAAAAGCATGAAATAAATTTATGGCAGGATAGAAAAAACAGTGAACAGAGATGAGAGAATAAAGGGGATTTTATAAGAAATTTTCGGGCATGACAGATCGAATGTCGATTACCCCAAAAATATTCCGGGAGAGANNTCGCGGTCTATTAACGGTTTTATAGCGTTGTTAAAAAATGACAGGCGAATTTAAACAAAAAATACCCGGACAATAAAAAACTGAATTTAATTCAATTCTGTTTTATTATACGTTAAACCTGAAATTTATAATATCGCCGTCCACGACGATATAATGCTTGGGTTCGAGTCTGGATTTGCCGGCCGCTTTCGCTTTTTCAACGCTGCCATGCTCTAAAAAATCAGCGTAGGAAACGACTTCGGCTTTAATAAAGCCGCGCTGGATATCGGAGTGGATCTTGCCCGCCGCTTCGTGCGCGTTGTCGTTTTTAAGAATAGTCCAGGCTTTGACTTCATCTTCGCCGGCGGTAAAGAAAGAAATATTGCCGAGCACTTCATAAGCGAGCCTTATAAGCCGGTTACGCCCGGGTTCGGCGAGGCCGTTTTCTTCTAAAAACATTTTTTCGTCATCGCCGTCGAGCTGGGATATTTCCATTTCGATCTTAGCTGAAATTTGAATGTGAGGCGTATTTAATTTTTTTAAATAAGCGAGCGCCTCGCTATATTTTGAACCGATATCGGTTTTAATGTATTTTTCATCTATATTTAAAACTATTATCTGATTTTTCTGGGATAAAAATTTAAAACCCTGAAGCATAACGATTTCATCGGGCGTGAGCTCCAGAGTAAAAAGCATTTTCTCTTCTTCCAGATGAGCTTTCAACTTTTCGAGCAATTTTTCCTCGAGTTCGGCGGCCGGCGTTTTCTTTTTAAGATTCATTCTTGAAATCCGGCTTTCGATCATGGCAAGATCGGATAAAAGCAGTTCATCGTTAATTTTTTTAATATCGCTTACAATATTCACCGGGTCAGTCAAAAGTTCGCATTCTTCGTCAAATACCCTTATTACATGACATATTACGTCAACCGGACGAATATTATTGAGCAGATTGCTATCGGCCGAAGAAGCCGAAGCGGCGCCGCCCGGAATAACTCCGGCTATATCGACGAATTCGACGTTAGCGTATGAGGTCTTTTTAGGCTTATATACTTCGGATAATTTATCGATGCGTTCGTCGGGGACTTTGATGGTCGCGATATTTGGAGCCGAATTTCTGCCGCCCGCGACGCTGGCCGAACTTTTAGTAAGAGCGTTAAACAGCGAAGTTTTACCGACGCTGCTCAAACCTATTATTCCTATTTTCATTAGTTAATACCTCTTTAATTATGAAATTTTACTCATTATACATCAATTTTACTTAATTCTCAAGAAATATTTGTCGTTTTGTTTCTTCCATTCGCATTGACATAAACCCTAATAATTGGTATAATGATTTCTAAAAATCACGCGTATAAAAAATTAATATGAACTATTAGACTAAATGATTAAATAATGTGGATATGAAAGGGGAAGTTTTAATGAAAACAAATTATTTACTTTTGCTGGCGGTTTTATTTATCATTTGCTTGAGCGCGCCCGCTTCCGCTCAACAGGATAACGGAGTGCTGCTTGAATATAAGGCGACTGCCGGCGGCGGCGTTAATTATATTTTAACCGTTGATTCAGACAGCTTCTTCACGCTTTACGGCCTCGAAAAAAAAATCAGGCAAAATGTGGTTACCGAATTCACTATGGGCCCGGGCCGTGACGAGCTGCCGGTAAAAGGCGCGGACGCTTATCTCATAGAAATAATAGAAGAAAAAACCGTATCCGATGGCGAAAAAGTCGACTCACGGGCCGCCGGTTCGAAATTAAATTTAAAACTGACAAAAGCCGGTAAAATAATAGATTCTTCAGACCCGTCTAAACTCCAATATTTTCAAGATTTAATAATTTCATTTCCCGAAAAACCCGTAAAAAAGGGCGACACATGGAAAGTTGAAACGCCGTTAAAAATTAAAAACAACGACGGCAGTATTAAAGAGCTTACCGCCGTTTTGATTTGCAAAGTCGAAGAATTCAAGGAATTTGACGGCAAAAATTGCGCCGTTATAGAAACAAAACTCAACGTGGCCGACGAAAAAACCAGCTCGGCGTCTCTTAAAGCCAGCGCGGCCGGAGTGATGCACTTCGATTATGAAAATGGAAGAATAGCCGCTATCAATAATGTCATAAACATGGACGTTAAAGTTTTCGACGAAAAAATGTCATCAAAAAAGCCCATCGAAGCCTCGACGCTCAAATCTAAAATAACGGTAAAATTAAATTTGAAAAAATAAGGCCGGCAAAATAAGCCGCAGCAAATATTATCTTTAAAAAGCCGTATGACGCTTTGCCTTTCATACGGCTATTTTCTTAAAGGAAGGTTATCGTCCTAAATGTTAAATTCAGCTTTTTTAAATAATATAAAAAAACATGCCGCCGTCTTTATTATTTCATTTATATTATTCACGGCGGCCTGCCCGTTTTCTTCAATTGCTTTCGCGGCGCCTGCGCAGTCAAATTATTTCGGTTTTTACGAAGTCGAATTTTATAAAGGTTCCAACCTCGCCCTCTCGCTTAAAACAAGCGATATAAACGGCGACGGCCTCGAAGATATAACTTTTCTCGACGTAGAAAAATCGCAGATAGCGATGCTTATAAATTCGCTCCGCGGCAAAGAAGCCGTTAAATCCGCCACCAGCGAAGAAACTGAACTCAACTCGGTTAAATTCGACGACAGATTTACGCGGTTTAACGCCGCTCTTGAAAGAAAGATATACGACTACGAATTTATCAAGCTGAAAGGCCAAACCGCCGAGTCTCTTATCGTACTTTCCGAACCCAGATGGCTGATTTTATACGCGCAGGACGAAAATATGCAATTTCATGAATATTTTAAGATTCAGCTCGACGAATCAAATTATTCAAAAGCGCAGATGTCCCGATGCGATATCGATAACGACGGCCTCGAAGACATACTCATTATGTGCCCTGATTTTTTCGCGGCCGTGCCGAACCTCGCATTAAACGACTTCGCTCGCAATATAAATTACATCCCCGTAGGCGCTGAATATGGCAGCGAACCTTCGCAATTTTGCGTATTCGATTTAAACTCGGACGGCTTCAACGATATAATTTATTCTTATCCGTCCCGAAACGCTAACCTGCGCGTCAAATTCGGCGCGGCCGGCGGCGCCTTTTTAGAAGAAGAATCTTACGATCTTTTAAATTTCAACAAAATGGATTTTATCAAATTAAATAACGGCGGCAACGGCAGTTCTAAATTACTGATGGGCTGCGTTCTTGAAACATCCAACAGAGTGTACGCCTACGAAGTCAACAACAAACCCGGAGCGCTCAAAGATAAAAATATTAAATTAAGCGCCGCCTATTTTAACAAAGAAGATAAGAACCCTAAAAATATTATTTCGATTCACGATTTTAATTCCGACGGCGCATCCGATATAGCCGTTATAAATCCCGAACAGGGAAGGCTCGGCGTTTATTTTTATTCGCGCGATAATAAAATTACGGCTTATAAAAATTTCGCGTTCAGCGCACGGATCGGCGGCGCGTTCAGCGTTAAATCCGCGGATGCGGATACCGTTAATATTATAGCATTTTCCAGCGATCGGATTTTAAAAGCTAAATTGAATTCCAAAAATTTAAAATACGAATTTCCTGAGCCGGTCGAAGAATACGGAAGCGTTTTTTTCGCGGCGCCTTATAAAAGCCCGGCTGATTCAGAAAAAATAGCCATGCTCGTAAAGGAAAGCGGCGAAGTTTTTATCAAAAGCGCCGATTGCGACCTTAGCGCCGCGGCAAAAACCGGCGGACGCGTCGATTACAATCTTGACGGCGCGGCCGGCCTTAAAATAATAAGCGATGACGACGAAGGCGGCATCTCATCTTTTATAGTTTATTTTAAATACGACGGCGCTAAAGTTTTTATTAAAAATAAAGACGGCGTTTTCAAAGCCGCTGATTTCTCCGATAAAAACCAGGCCGCCTCGATCAAAGAAAACAATTCCGTCCTTTGTTTTTACAATAACAAAAAAAGCCCGGAACTAATTTACGGCGATAAAAACATCGTCAGAATATACGAAATAGACCGGCCGACGAACCGCGTCATACAAAAAGACCAGCTCAATATCGACGCCGCTGATTTTGCCTGCGGATGCCTTAATTCAGCTAACGGCGTTATTTACGCCTATGATTTCGATTCAAAGCGCCTTTTTGAATATAATGCCGCATCGCGGGAACGAAAAATAAGCAGTATCGATAAAAAAATAAGCGGCGCAGGCTTATATATTTTAAACGATCGGCCTGTTTTAATTACCGGTTCGTCCATAAACACTATAATCGAAAAACCGTCGCTTTCATTCGATAAATTCGTCACTTCCGATTACGAAGACATTAAAAACGGTAAATACAACAACTTAATCGCTAAAGACATCAACGGCGACGGCGAAACCGATCTCATACTAACCTGCGGCTCTCAAAATTATCTCGATATATTCAATTTCAGTAATAAAACGCTGAAACACTCTCTCAGATTTAAAATTTTCAATACGAAACAATTCAACCAGTACTCATCTTATACTAAAGAGCCGCAGATGATAGTTTCCGCCGATTTCGACGGCGATTCATACAACGACATCGCGATGCTCATACATAATAAAATAATGGTTTATTATTCCGACAGCCCCGCCAAACCCGGCGCATCGGCTGACAATAAAAAAGGCGGTAAATAAAATGAAATCGATTTTTTTTTCGGGTCGTCGATATCTTGCCCGCTTGGCCTGCTTAATATTTGTTTTATGTTTGGCTTTTTTGCCTGCGGCTCCGGCTCACTGCGCCGAACCTCAAGATAGCGCCACTCCCGCTGCCGGCGCGAGTGGTTCCGTGCGCTCCGCGGTTTTTTTAAAAGACGGCAACGTTATCTCAGGCGAAATTTTAAAAAACAAAAATGGTAATATCATCATAGATAACCTGTTTCAGGTAGTCACGATTCCATCCGATAAAATCGAACGCATCGAAAAACTCAATAATATAAGCGAAGCTTTTAGCGCTAAAAACCCGCAATATTTTACCGGCACAGCCGATACCGCGCCGGTATTTATGAAAACAGCCCCGCCGCCGAGACTTTTCAATCTCACCAGTGCGCGCCCCGCGCCTATAGAAAATCTCGTCGAAAGATACGAAGACGGCGTCGTACAGATTAAAACTCCATCGGGCTCGGGTTCCGGGTTCATTATATCCGACGAAGGCCATATACTTACAAACTGCCATGTGATCGAAAACGAAACGGAAATCAGCGTGACTATCTTTGAAAAAACCAGGCAGGAATTTAACCAGGTCAAACTGGATAATATTAAAATAATCGCTTTAAACCCGTTTTACGATCTTGCCCTGCTTAAAATAGAAGATAAATTGAACAAGCCTTTCGTCAAATGTTATTTCGCCGCGACTTCGCACGCTAAAAAAGGCGAAACGGTTTTTGCAATAGGCAATCCTTACGGCCTGACACGCTCGATATCGCAGGGAATAATAGCCGACAGCGAACGCTACGTGAGCGGCCTGATTTATATACAGACAACCGCTCCCATCAACGCCGGAAACTCCGGCGGTCCACTTTTTAATATGAACGGCGAAGTGATAGGCGTAATTAATATGGCTTATTTTTTAGCCGACGGCATAGGTTTCGGCATTCCGCTGAATTACGTTTATGACTTTCTGGCTAACGTGGAAGCTTATTCGTTTAATAAAGATAATCCGAATTCGGGTTATATGTATAACAAACCGCCGCGCAGAACATCGTTTTAACTACCGGCCAGATTAAAATCCGAAACGACGGTTAATCGCGTTAACGACTTATCTATCAGTTGATATAATAAAGGAGAAGTTTATGTTCGTCACCAAAAACAAATATAGCGAATCTTATTTACAAACGATTTTATTCCGCTTATTTTTATTCGCGGCGCTTTTCCCGGCCGCGTTTTTATTCAATCCGCCCGCTTACGCGCAAACCGAAGAAACTTCATTAATCGATTCCATCGCCGCCGACGCGGCCGCCGTGTTTTATGTAAGCAATATACACGACTTTAGCGATTACTCAAAATGGTCTCCAATATATGATTATGTATTTTCGGAAGAATTCGGCGGAATATATCTGACCGAAAAAGGAAAACAGATATTTGAAAAAATCGAAGGCGCGATAAAAATGCCTCTGAAAGAGCTTAGCGGACTTATAAAAAAAGAGGCGGTTATCTTCTTTGATATCGGCAATTTTAACGACAGGCCCGTCGAATTCGCGGCCGCTTTTAAACCGGCCGATGTAAATAAGCTGCGCTCTATACTTGAAGATAATTTCATTAAAGCCGGCCCTGAAGTTAAAGTTGAAAAGCTCGCTCACAGCGATTTTTCTTATTATTTCGATTTCAAGTTTAAAAATCCTTTCGCGGCCGCGGTCGATGAAAAAAAACGCGTTAAAACCGCCGGCGGCGAGCACATACAGGGTCGTTTCGCCGTCACATTTCTCGACGGAACCGTATTTTTGTGTTCATCGAAAGATTATATGCAGAAAATAACGGAATATTCAAGGCAGCCAAAATCAGCCCGGCCTCCGTTTTACGACCATCTCAGCCAATGTCTCAAACGCTCGAGAACCGGCGTTTTTATTAATCTTGAAGTAATGATTTCGCAGGGCCTGAAATCATTGGCTGAAAATATCAACACTTTGAAAAACTCTACGGATAGCGCCGGAAAAAACAATAATTCAGGCAAAGGCGGCTCCGCTAAAAAGGGTTCCGAGCTCGAAATACTGTCGGCCGCGCTTGAAACTCTCGGGGTTAAACAGCTTAAAAATATGACCGCCAGTCACGAAATAACCGAAACCGGCTTAATTTTAGAAGGCGAGTTCAATTACAGCGGCGAAAGCGCGATCGTTAAATTCGCGGGAGCTGATCTGGATTATCTTAATATCGCAAAACTATGTCCCGCCGACGCTTCGAGCCTCGTAATAACATCGATTGATTTTATGGCTATTATAGAAACATTCGACGCCATCAGCGAAAAAATGCCCATCAGCGCCCGCGCGCAATATTTCATGGCTAAATCCGCCGTATTAAGCGCTACCGGCATGAAATTAAAAGAAGATATATTCGGCATGCTTTCGGGCGAATTAGTCCTAATCAATAAAGTAGCCAAAAATAAAGTTTCTAATTTATGGACTAATATGCCGACTATTATTATCAAACTTAAAAACCCGAAAACCGCGGATATGCTGATATCCAAACTTAACGAACAAAAACTTATGGCTAACTTCGAAGTTAAAGAATATATGGGCCGCAAATATTTTTCAGCCCCCATTCCCGCCTCCGACAAACAGTTTCTGTGCATGGCGGTCGCCGGCGATTACTTTATATTTTCATTATCCTTCGATCATTTTACATCCGTCATGCGCAATATAACCAGTCCGCAAAATTCGATCACGGAACTCAAAAAGTTTAACGACTCGCTTACCGGCATCGAAAAAAAAGCGGTTTATTTTGTATATACCAGCGATGACGAAATGGCCGAATATTACATTGAAAACAATTATATCAACGCCGGCCCTATCGATGGAAGCGGCGAATTTATTGTCCGCTACGGCATGGATAAAATCAATTGGGAAAAAATAAAACGGCGTCAGGCGCCGACAGCCGGAGTTATCTATAGAGGCCCGAATTCATTTAAAACAAAAGTTATAGGCGGATTTAAACGGGAGTAAAAGCAGGGTTATTTTTCATTTTATATGAATAATTATTCGACGGATAACGAAAACTGACTTTTCAAAATGGAAGGAAATATATGTCAATAGCCATTAAAACAACCGAGCTTTCAAGGAGCTTCACCGGAGGCGGCGAAAAAGAAGCCGGCGGCCTTTTCCAGGCGCTGAGCGATGTGAATATAGAAATTCCCGAAGGTATGATATACGGCCTTTTAGGTCCGAACGGAGCGGGAAAGACCACGCTTATTAAAATTTTATCAACGCTTCTTCTTCCTACTTCAGGCGAGGCCTTCGTAAACGGTTATAACGTGGATAACCAGTACGATAAAATAAGGCCTATCATCAATATGGTCTCCGGCGGAGAAAATTGCGGCTACGGAATCCTTACGGTAGCCGAAAATCTCTGGATGTTCGCTCAATTTTACGGCATACCGACCAAAACCGCCATGGAACGCATTAAAACCCTTCTGGAAATAATGAATTTAACCGATAAGGCCGACGTTAAAATCAACAAACTCTCCACCGGCATGCGGCAGAAAATGAATTTTATAAGAGGCTTTGTCACAGAGCCTAAAATTTTATTTTTAGACGAACCGACCCTCGGACTCGACGTAAACGCCGCGCGCGAAACCCGTAAATTCGTTATGGACTGGGTTAAAAACGCCGTGGAACCCAAAACCGTAATATTAACAACGCACTACATGAAAGAAGCCGACGAAATGTGCCATAAATTAGCTATAATCGACAGCGGTAAAATACTTGCAATCGACACGCCGGCTAATCTTAAAAAACAGGAAGCCGGCGGCGCATCGTATAATATAACCGTCGGCTATAAAGAATTCGATGCGAACTCTCTGCGCGCCATACCGGGCGTCGCTTCGTTCGCACATTCGGTTTCAGACGAAGATGCTATAATCGAAATGATATTTAACCTCGAAGCCGGCGGAGCCCTGGCTAAAATTATCGAGAAATTAAGCTCGGAAGGCCTTTCCATACTTAATATTCATAAAAAAGAATTCAGCCTCGAAGACGCATTTATTAAACTCGTCGGCCGAAGACTCAACGGCGGGGAGGCCGGCGCTAATGAGCACAGATGAACTGATTAAAAATTTAAGAGGTATATGGGCGCGCGCCTATGTGCGCATAATAGGAGTCAACCGCGAGCCGTCATGGCTTATATTCGAGCTTTTTTTCCCTCTGCTCCCAATTTGCGCGTTCGCTTTCGTTTATAAATCGATGAACGCGCCTTCGGATTATCTCGGTTTCGTTATACTCGGCGGAGCGATGACCGCTATATGGATGAACGTGTTATGGGGAATGGCCGCGCAGTTTTTCTGGGAGCGCGAATCGGGGAACCTCACGCTTTATATGCTCTGCCCGATGCCTACCATGGCCGTTCTCATAGGTATGGCGATAGGTTCGGGGTTTTCGACTTTTTTCCGCGTGATCATAACCTTTATGATCGGTAAGTTCATTTTTGGAATTACGCTGCATATAGCCTCCTACTGGTGGCTTTTTGTAACTTTCATGCTCACTATAGCAGCGGTTTTCAGCCTCGGAATGATGATGGCATCTTTCTTTCTGCTTTACGGCCGCGATGCCTGGAATATACTCACGGTTTTTATGGAGCCGGTATTTTTTTTGAGCGGGTTTTACTTTCCAGTAAAGACTCTCGGCTACCCTCTGGGCGCGATAGCATCGCTGATACCTATAACTCTCGGTCTCGACGCAATGCGCCAGCTCGCTTTTAAACTCGGCCCCGCCACGGCGTTTCTTCCGGTTGGCGTTGAAATTACTATTCTGATAATACTTACTATAATTTATCTGATCGGAGCAAAATATCTATTGAATAAACTCGAATATTTAGGACGCCGCGAAGGGAGGCTGACGCTTCGATGGCAATAACCGCAACGTTAAAAAGACTTTATAAAATAGTTAAAAGCTCGGCTTGGCTCGGCTGGCAGCTTGAATCGAACTGGGCCGATCCGCTTATATTCGCCATTATAACTATAATAAGGCCGCTGGCACAGCTATTCATAATTATTTTCATGTTCCGCTTCGCTCTGGGCCCGGGCGCCTCGCCCGATTTTTTTAATTTTTTCTTTATCGGCAACGTTATTTACCTCTACGTTTATAACGTGCTCTTCGGCATCAGCCAGGTCATTTTCGAAGATCGCGAACATTATGAAGTTATCAAATATATTTACATATCGCCGGTTAACTGGTATTTATACTTCATAGGACGCGGATTCGCCCGTTTAATAGTAGCCACCGTTTCCTGCATAGTTTCAATTATCGCAGGCGCGCTTTTTCTGCCGCTTAAATTCAATATGACGGCGGCGGCTTTTCCAGCTTTCGCCTTTTCATTTATTTTAGGACTCATATCGATTTTTTTTATGGGAATAATAATGTGCGCGCTTACACTTGTGATGGCCAGACACGGCAATATGATGTCGGAAAGCATCTCGGGCATTTTCTTCATTTCATGCGGCGTCATTTTTCCGATAAGCTCGCTTCCGCTCTGGCTGCAGGGCGTTTCGACGGCAATTCCAATCTCCGGCTGGCTCGAAATATCGCGCCGTCTTATTTTAAATGCCCCGACAACTATAGATAGCGTGTGGCACGGAGTTTCAACGGCCGATTTAATTTACAGACTCGGTTTTTCCACGGCGGTTTTATGCGTTTTTTCAGTTATTTTTTTTCATTTTATGAGTATGCTGGCGCGGTCTAAAGGCATAATAGACCGCACCACAAGCTATTAAGAAATAAACGGTTTTTTAGTGCTCGTAATCGGTTGCTTTTTGCTTTTTTTCATCTTAATTTTCGTTTCGTTTTATTTTGTTTTTCGTTTTATTTTACAGTTATCTATTATTATTCATCAAGTCCGCCGGTCATTTATAATACCGATACAAGACCGAAGAACCGAAGAACCGAAGAACGTGATGGGGGAAAAGAAAGGGTCGAAGACCCTCTCTTTCCCCCCATAGCCCCTCAATCTCTCCCGAAATATTTTCAGGGCAGTCGTCGTTTGTTAGTCGTCAGTCGTCAGTCATTAGTTGTTAGCCCGTGCCTGAAAATTATATTGAAATATTATATAAATTTATTCGATGCTACTACAAAATCCCTTTTATTATCTCATCTCTCATCTCTCATCTCTATTCTCCGTTATCTGTTCTCTGATTTTTCCGTTCTGCCACAAACTTCTTTCATGCCTTTTGTTAGTTTTGCCTCCGCGCACGGTGTGCGCGAAGGCGTACTATTTACGCACCACCGGAATTTAATATTGCGGCTCGCGGTAATGCTTTAAAGCACAACAACTTTTATTGTATCACTGCAAATCATATAAATTCGTTTTGACTTAATTTGTCCTTTTTCTAATAGACTCGATTTACATCGGTTTTTACCGCGAGCAGTAAGGTATAATTGCAGCAGTGCCCTTATTGCACCGCATTTGCGCGCAACGCGCGCAAATGCAAACAAGCAAGCTGGCAACAAATAAGTAAAAAACAAGAAACAAAAAACAAGAAATAAATGAACAAATAAATAAATGAATGAATGAGAGAACAAACGACAGGCAAGAAAAAAACTTGAAAACAATCACCATCGTTTCGCAAAACACTTCACTAAATTAAAGCCCTGACAGAAAAAGCTATCGGCAAACTAACAAAAAGCGTCAGGCAATTTGCAGAAAGAGGGAGGGTTTTAGGGAGGGAGAAAGGGTTGCTAACCTTTTCTCCCTCCCTAATTTTTTAAAATAAATTATTAAAATATGTGGTTTTACCCGCACGAAACATGAAAATGCAAAAAAAGGTTTAAAAATAGGGCTGGAGTTTTTCTTTTTCGGCGCGCGCTTTAAGTTTTAATTTCCATAAATAATGATAAAGCGGCGCGAGGCGCGCAAAATCGCTTATGACGGCGGCCGTGAAGCCGGATGATTTAATGATATTATCTATAGGTCTATCGATTGAAAGATAAAAACTTTTTTTGCGGAACCATTCAAAAGCCTCTGCTATAATACCATCGGGTTTTATTTTTTTATAGTAATCTCCGTAAAGTTTAAATTTTTTTTCAGTTTTATAAAAAGATACTGCATCTAAAAATTCAGGCGATTCTTTTTTTATATCGTCCCGAAACAGATCCATCATATCGCGCGGCGCGCTGTAGAAGCCCATTCCATAACTATATGAATCTGGAAATATTTCAATATAAAAGGTGGGCGATTCTTTCCATTCTTCGAGCGGCCTTTTAAAGGCTATCCACATACTTTTTTTGTAGGGCGGTCCACCGCGCAGCCTTCTGGCGTCTTTGTAAATGCGTGAAATAGTCTTTCCGATAGCGGGCGTAACATCGAGATTATAATCGAGGCTCAATATGAATTCGCTTAAATCATTAACCAGGGCGCGCATCGGCGTTATAAGCTCGGTTTGATAGGTTTCGCGGTTACTTTCGAACCACTCCTTGTTATTATTTTCTTTTAACTCCGCCAGAAAGCCGAACGTCTGGTTCGAAAATCCTGAAAATTTATTATTAGCGCTCAAATTGCCCCTCCGCAAATATTAACTTAACGCCCTGCATATTATAAAAACAGAGGCGCGTAAGATGCGCCCCTGTTTAGAACCTTATGGAATTAATATATTCAAAAAAATGAATCTATCTTATTTTTTTTCTATATTTTCAATGTTTTCAACCGGTTTTACTTCTAATTTTTTGCATTCGGGGCAATTTTTGTTAAATTTGCCTTTTTTGAGATGTTTTTTGTGGTTCCAGTTTTTTCTCGAATGGCGTTTATTATTATCTTTTTTAATTTCAGTTTGGCATGGGCATTTAATTCCGGGTTCACA
Organism: bacterium UBP16_UBA6123; assembly: GCA_002423385.1. GTDB lineage: Bacteria > Muiribacteriota > UBA9980 > UBA9980 > UBA9980 > UBA9980. The sequence goes on along the minus strand of DIVV01000113.1, from coordinate 16,626 downwards.
GACGCATTTGCTGGCGGTCATATCGCATTTGCAGACGCATTTGCATTCAGCCATGCCGCATTTGCAGGCGCTTTTCAGTCCGGCGTCAGAGCCGGTGTTAGCGGAACAAGCCGCGGCACAAGGTGTCAGGCATTTAACGCCGCAGTCCGATTTGGCTTTGCAAACGCAGGGTGCGCCGGCGGCGCAACCGCAGTTACAGCCGGCAATGTCGCAGCAAGCGGTTTTAGCTTCAACTTTAGTTTCAACTTTAGCTTCCGCCGCGGGAGCGCATTTAGAAGGGCAAGCGGCGCAGGCCGCGGGGGCGCAGGCTTTTTGCTTTTGCGTAAAATGAGTTAAATTCGAAGGTTTTTCGGCCGTTTTCTTGGTGAAAAGAGATTTAACCGCTTTATCGGAATACATTTCATCGCCGGCGTTAACCGCGATAGCAAAAGAAAATACCGCAATAAGGACAATAGATAAGATAAACAACTGTTTTTTCATTAATAATCTCCTACATTTTTAATTTTGATTTAATTTAATGACAATTCTACCATAACAATACTATTTTTGTCAAGATAATTTGCGGCCATAACCGTGGAATATCCAAGCGCGGCCGCGTGAACATGCACTCACAAACTTATCTTTCGGTTAGTGCTTTATTACTTTAAAAAATCGCCGTCAACGCCTATTTTTCCTGGGCCGTTCAATACCCAGATACCCGCCGAGCAGCCGTTGACATGAAACGATATGGTTGAATTGCCGACGGTAACGCTCCTGCCGGTAACTGCGTCAGTATAGGTTCCGTTACGGACGCCGATAACCGTTATATCCTGGCCGCCGCCAGATGCAAGTCCGACTACCGCATAACTTTCGCCGTTGTTATAATCGCGTACGAAACTTATTCCCGAGCCCCATTCGTTAAAGTGCGACATCGGTGCTTTTTGCAATGCGGGCACGGTCCGTCTTATCTTGTTTAGCCGTTTTATATGAACGTATAACGGATGCGGCGCCGTTTTTTTCAATTCAGCGTTTTTTAAAAAGCCCCCGTAATAAGCGCGGCCGGTAGTATCGAGCGTATCTTTTTCGCCGCATATATCCTGGGGTGCGCCTTTCATAAACTCAGTTTCTTCTCCGTAATAAAGGCATGGTATTCCGCGAATCGTCCACAGTAAATTATATGCGAGCGCGGCTTTCCAGGCCTCGCCGCCGAAACGGTATTTAAAATCATTATCCGGGCCTACGTCGTGGTTCTGAAAGAAAGTAACTAATTTAGTGGCGTCGCCGTAAATCCAGTCCATGCCAATAACGCCGCCTATGCCGTTAAAATTACCACGCGTCACGTTGTCGCGGAAAGTAGAAAACAGTGAAAAGTCGAGAACTGAAAACCCTGAATCGCCGCCTGAATTAGGGTTGCTCGTGTCGCTTCCGGTGCGCGTGTACCACCACGGCCGTATTTGGGAAGGCGCGTTATCACCGCCGAGGTCGCCGAAGCCGGTGCCCTTTACAAGCGCTTCGCCGAATACGAACACCGAAGGCTTGCAGCGCTTCCATTCGTTAACATAGGTAAGTAGTTCGTTTCTTTCGATATGCTTGACTGTATCGACGCGTATCGCGTCGACGCCCATGTCGAGATAGAGTTTAACTGCGCTATTTATATAATCTTTCACGTTCTGGTTTCCGGTAGCCAGATCTATGGTATCGCCCGCCATGTGTTTCGTCTGCAGCGCGTAAGGATTTTCCCAGTCGCCGCCGGCTATGAACCCGTTTAAATGATACCATTTCGGATCGAGCGTCATAGCGTCAGTGCCGAAAAACCTGTTAGGATCATAATTTAATTTTGGAATCGCCACGCCGGTTTTCGGATCGACGAGGGGAGTTTCGCCCTCGGCGTCGGAATTCTGTCTTTCGCGGAACCAGGTCGGTGCGGCCGGGTTGTCGTTATCTTCACGGAATTCGGATTTATAATCGCCGAGATTTTTTTCATACGGCCAACTGAAAGTTATTCCGCCTTTTCTGAAATACTTTATCGGAAGCCTGTCTATGAATACTTTTCCGCGGATTCCGTAATTGGACGAATGATTGACGACGACATCCTGTATTACTTTAATGCCTTTGGCGTGGCAGGCTTTAATGAAGTCTTTATATTTAAAATCTTTCGATTCGAGGCGCGGGTCTATTTTAGTCCAATCGTAGGCGTGATATCCGTGATAATCAAGACCGCTGCGGTTTTCGACGGGCGGAGTTATCCATATAGCGCTGAAACCCATGTCTTTTATATAATCCAGCTTCATGGCCAGGCCTTTTAAATCACCGCGCCAGTGAGGATCGCCGTTCTTAATGCGGTCGCGGTTGTAGTAGTTATTACTTTCGTCGCCGTCATAAAAACGCGTGGTGATTACAAAGTAAATAGTTTCTTCACGAAAATCGAATTCTGAAGGCGTTGGAATCGGAGACGGCTGCGGCGCGGGCGGCTGCGTCTGGCCGTTATCCGGCGGCATGGCCGTATCTACGGGTTTAAGCGTATAAAGCAAACGCCTTTCGTCGAAGGTAACGCTGTATTTTCCAGTGCGAAGTATATCGGCTTTTATATTACCGCCTTCTGGTCGCGCTATTCCCATTTGCGGCAGATTCGCGGGCGAATCGCCATCGCCCCAGTTAATCTTCCATGAATTATCCGCCGCGAATTTATACTCGATTTTACCCTGCGGCAGATCAATCTGGCCTTCCCATAAAGTGCCGCTGGTATTTTTAAGAGCGCCGGAAGCGACGGCAGGGTTCCAACCGTTAAAAGAACCGGCGACCTTAATTACGCCGTAACTCGAACGGCCTTTTACAAAATTACGGTTAGCGGCCGATAAAATCTGCGGCACAGATAAGATCAATAAGAAATAGACGGCAAATAATAATCTAAGTTTTTTGATATGATTCATCAGAACCCTCCGCTTTATTTCCTCGATTTTTTGTTTAGCTAATTCATAATAACATATTTTCATCAGTAAATAAATATAAAAAAACGTTTTTTAATTTTTTCGATTTGACATATAAGAAAAAATAATATATAATCAACTTGATTTTTTTACGATTTTTAACGTTAAAAACGAAAGGGTGAATTTAATGGCTCAAGTTATATTGCAACAGGTGACTAAAAAATATGACGGCAACACAGAATATACTATATTTCCTACCGATTTAAGCATTAAGGACAAAGAATTTCTGGTAATGGTAGGCCCGTCCGGCTGCGGTAAAACCACGACGCTGAGAATGATCGCCGGCCTCGAAGAAATTACCGATGGTAAAATCTTTATCGGCGAAACTCTCGTCAACGATCTTCAGCCTAAAGATCGTGATATAGCCATGGTTTTCCAGAATTATGCGCTCTACCCGCACATGAATATATTCGACAATATGGCATTCGGCCTCACTCTGAGAAATTTCGCTAAAGAAGAGATACAAAAGCGCGTTGAAAGCGCCGCTAAAATACTTGATTTAACCTCGTACCTCGAAAAGAAGCCGAAGCAGCTTTCGGGCGGCCAGCGCCAGCGCGTAGCCCTGGGACGCGCTATAGTTCGCGATCCTAAAGTATTTTTAATGGACGAGCCGCTGTCGAACCTCGACGCTAAACTCCGCGTATCGATGCGCGCCGAAATCAGAAAGCTGCATAAACGCCTCGATTCCACCACTATTTATGTAACTCACGATCAGACTGAAGCTATGACTATGGGCGATCGTATCGCGATATTCAATAAAGGCCGCATCCAGCAGGCTGACGAACCGCAAAAAGTCTATGATCACCCATCGAATAAATTCGTGGCCGGCTTCATAGGTTCGCCCGCGATGAATTTCATTAAATGCACCGTTAAAAACACCGGCGGCCAGAATTACGATATATGCGGCCTGAACAATGAATTTAAAATTAAATTTACCGATAAAGACTCGAAACTTTCTAAATACAACGACAAAAAAATGACTCTCGGCGTCAGGCCTGAATGTTTCGAATTGTTTAAAGACGCCGCCGCGGCTGAAAACCTTATCGACATAAACGCCGATCTGGTCGAACTCCTCGGCAGCGAGCGCTGCGTTCACTTTAAAATAGGCGACGACAACGCCGTAGCCAAGTTCGAATCGGGCTGCGGAGTTCACGAAGGCGATAAGATCAAAGTGCGCGTCATCACCGAAAAAATACACCTTTTCGAATGCGATACCGAAGACGAAAACACTATCGTTTAATTATAATTCATAAATAAAGCGCCGCGGCCTGACTCCTCGATTTGTTACGGTGCCGTATTTGTACGGGCCGGCAATTTATGGACAGCCGCGTTGGTAATTAATTATCAAGTTATAAGGACCGGGTGAATAAATGAAAATTACGACCATTTTTAAAAGTTTTCTAACAACGGTTATCGTTTCGGCGTTAATGCTATCGACAGCTCCCGCCCGCGCCGCCGAACTTGAAAAAGCCGTCCCGGCCGACGCTTCGGCCGTTTTGTTTTTAAATTACGCTAAAAACAATTTTTACGAGAAATCCATCAAGTTTTTCAATCAGTTAGCGTCTCTCGAAGATAAAAAACAGACCGACGCACTCAGCGAAAAAATGGGAATAACGTTTAACGACCCTAAATTTTTAGCTTCGATCGCCTCCGTAGCCGGCATTTATTTCGACGATTTAATAAAAAATAAACCTACAGCCAGCGAAATTCCCGTGGCGGTCGTCTTAAAAATGGCCGATAAAGACGCCTTTATGATTAACCTGCAAAATTTTAAAGCGGCCGTTTCAAAAGATTCAGCCGACAACGACTATAATCTTTTCGTCCAAAAAGGCTCACTCGAAGCTGAAATCATCGAAAAAAAAGATAAATCCGAATATTTCGCCTTCGTAGTCAAAGACGATCTTTTAATCGGCGGCTTTGGCTCGAAAACTGCGCTGAGGGCTATCGCTAAAGTTTTAACCGCGCTTAAAGACGAAACCGGTTCGCTCGCTAATGCGCCGGAATACAAACACGCGCTGAGCGTAGTTCCAGCCGATACACCCGTTTACTTTTATACCGCCGGCGCTTTTATTAAAAAATATGCCGCGCAAGAAAGTCTGCTGCCCGATCTCGATTATATTAAAAACGCCTGCTTTTCGCTTAATATCGCGGGCGAAAGCATAACCGCTTCAGGAGCCATAATAACCGATAAAGACAACCGTAAAAACGCGTTCACCAAATATTTTACCTTCGAAGGCGCCGATCTTAAAGCGCCCGCCATGCTCGATAACGATACAATGCTTTATATCGGCGGCCGTTTTCACTTAGACCCTAAATTAATAGCTACCGATCCCGACCTTAAAGATATTAAAGCGCAAATCAAAGAAAACCTCGGCGTCGATTTCGAAAAAGATATCATGCCATGGCTCGCCGAAGAATTCTTTTTCGCTTTTTCAAATTATAAAGTGCTGCCGCTTCCGGTTATGCCGGCGCCGCGCATTTACTTCGGCATCAAATCCAAAGATAAGGCCGCCTGCGAAAAATGTATGCAGCAGATGCTTCCGTCTTTTAATCTCAGCGAGTTGAAAAAAGACTCGATCGCCGATGTCAATTATTTCTTCTCGCCAGTGCCCACTCCTAATAATTTAATGCCTGAATTCGGCCTGACGCTGGCTTACGTTAACGATTTCATGATATTCGCCTCATCGAAGGACGCGCTGAATCCGCTTATAGCCGCTAAAACCAGCTCCGACAAATCGCTCGCCGGCAATAAAGATTTTTCCGCCGGATTAGGGCCGCTGCTCACATCATCCATATTTAGCGCCTATTATAACAACACGCTCGCCGCCGAATTTATACTGAGCCTGCTGGATTTTTCACCGGGCCATAAACTCAGCGAGCTCGAAATGGATGTATTAAAACTCATAACTGGCATTTCAGGCGGTTTCACCTTTAAAGACGCCGCGCTTCAATTCAGATTTAATTTAAATATCAATAAAGAAATGTATAATAAAATACTCAGCCCTGAATGGATTAAAAAAGCCGAAAAAAAATAGTGAGTCAAATAAACTCTAAATAATGAAAGGATGATTAATCAATGTCTAAAGTTAAAAACGCCATTTTCCTCTTAGCGCTCTGCTGTATGTTATTCTTCGCGCCCGCCGCTTACGCGCTGACGCCGCTCGAAGACTGTCTTCAATATATTCCCGCTTCGTCCATATTTTTCATAGTGTCACAGCAGGGGGAAAACGCCTACAATAATTTCGTAAATTTCGGAGTCAGCGAGGCTTTTCCCGACATCAAAACGCTTATTACAAATTATGAAAAAAAATCTCAGATCTCGCTCGGCGAAGAGCTGGGAATGGCGAATTGCTATCTGATGGCTTTAAGCGAAGTTAATCCGGTCGGCTTGAATTTTGAATTTATCACCGCTTTATCGGTCAAAAATGTCAGTGAATATAAAAAGTTAATCGATAGAAGCGTCGAAGCCTATCAGGCAAAAAGATTCAAAATAACCACCATAGGCGGTCATGACGTTTTTTCAGTTTCATCGCCCGATATCAAAACACCGCTTTTTTATTTAATTTCCTCGAATATAATCCTCTCCTCGAATAAACTCGAAGGCCTTTCAAAAGCGCTCGATATCAAAAACGATTACGCTAAAAACTTTTTGAAATCGATTCATTATCAGCAGATTAAAAGAAAATACGACATCGACTCCAACCTTTATGTATGGATTTCAGGACGCGTAATATCCGAATACTTGAAACTTTTCGGCGCGGCTAATTCGTCTTTGATCATGAATAAAGGCGAAGCCATGAACAAAATTTTCAATAATTTCACCGACGGTCTCGAATTTATCGGAATGAAGAAAAGCTTAAACGAAAACGGCGCTGAGAGCGATGTGTTTATATCACTCAATGAAACGGTAGCTAAAGTCATCAAAGCGAAAATAAACTTCGCTAAAGGCTTTAAAAAACTCAACTACGAAGGAATCGAGCTTAACTCGCTCAAACTCATTCCCGAAGCGTGCGACGCCATCGCGGCCGCGCACGTAGTGCTTCCACCCTTCGAAGATTTAATGGCTTCCGGTAATACAAAAATCGCCCGCTTCGATATCAAACAGCTCAACGACAGACTCGTTAAAAAATTCAAAGCCGGAATCGACACTTTAGTTTATCCCTGGGTTGCCGATGAATATTTCGCCGCGCAGTTTTCAAACGCCGAAGGTTTTATGGCCGGAGTTAAAATCGGCGATATGAAGGCGTTTGAAAAGTCACTTAAAAAAGTCGAAAACAAATTATATTCAACCAACTACCGCTTAACCGAATCTTATAAATATAAAGACGTAACGGTTAAAACCGCTTCCAAACGCGTTAAAAAGAGCGAAAGCAAAATTTCCAATACGTACTTCGTAATTGGCGATTACGCCGTTATGACCTCTAATAGTAAAATGGCTAAGATAATAATCGACACCTTCAACGATCAACTGCCTTCAATACGCGCTAGCAGAGGATTTGTCGGTTCGTGCGATTACGTCGCGGGCGATAAATATAAAATATTGTCATGGTTCAAATCCGAAGTTATGCTCTCGGAAATCATTCCTTATCTGGGCGGACTAATAAACACCGATACGATTGACCTTTCGAAAATAAAACTTAAAAATACCGGCATAACCAACTTTATAACAAGCGGCGGACAGCACTTTACAATAAAATCGACCTACTAAAATATATAAAATACAGCGCGCCAGAGCGTTTTAACGCCCGGCGCCGCCGGCTATCGCGTGTTATAGATATCATAATTTATCAATATACTTCGCCTCGGGGCTGTCTGAAAAGTTCGGGCGGCCCCGAAGCTTAAAAATAAAGCGGTGAAAAATGATTAATATTATTCAAAAAGGAAATATACGCTCGATCAATATCAGCCTGAAAAAAGGCGTAAAAAAAACGCCGGTCGAAAGCGTTGAAATCAACGCGGAAGGCATCGCATCCGACGCGCACGCCGGCGCCTGGCACCGTCAGATTTCTTTATTGGCCGATGAATCCGCGGAAAAAATGCGCGAAATTGCCCCCGAAATAGGCCCCGGCGATTTCGCCGAAAATATTACGACGCGCGGCATAAATTTTAAAAGCGTCAGAATCGGTCAGAAAATAATGATCAACGATAAGGTATCGCTCGAAATCACCCAGCTCGGAAAACAATGCCACGATTCATGCGAAATCAAGGCAAAAGTCGGCTATTGCGTAATGCCGACCGAAGGCATATTCGCTAAAGTTATAACGGGCGGCGCTATTAAAACAGGAGACGAGGTAATAATATATGAATGAAGAAAATAAAATTAAAATTGATGAGCAAATTGAAAGCAAACCGAAAGCTAAAGCTAAAACAAAAGCGAAATCTAAAACGACGGAAACCGAAGACGGTAAAGCCGCTCCGGCGGTCAGCGAAATCGTCAAAGATTATCACTACGCTAAAAAAATCGCAGCCGAACTCAATATCGGCAGCGCGCAGACCGAAACCACTCTCGAATTAATCCGGGACGGAAATACGATACCGTTTATAGCACGCTATCGCAAAGAACAAACAGGCAACCTCGATGAAACGGTTCTAAAAGATATATACGACCGCTACGAATATCTGCTTAAATTAATGTCGCGTAAAGACGAAGTGGTGCGCTCTATTACCGATCAGGGAAAGATGAGCGACGAACTCTTCGCTAAGATAATCGGCTGCGATAAAATGCAGGCGCTCGAAGATCTATACCTTCCATATAAGCCGAAAAAAAGAACGCGCGGCACCATTGCGCGCGAACTCGGATTAGAGCCCCTGGCGCTCTTAATCGAAGAACAGAAAACCGAAACCGGTACGCCCGAACAATACGCAGAAGCCTATGTTAATCCGGCCGCCGGAATAGCCACTGCAAAAGACGCCATCAGCTACGCTATTGACATCGCCGCCGAAAATATTTCGGACAACGCCGAATTCAGAAGTATTGTCCGCGAATTTTACAAAACTAACGGCGTGATGTATTCGCTTAAAAAAGAAAAAAAAGCTAAAAAAGAAACCGGCGATAAAACTGCGGATAAAGCCGCAGCCGATAATTCTAATCGCGATTTCGATTTTTTTAAGGGTAAAAAAGCAGACCCGCTCGACTTCCAGAACTACTTCGACTATAAAGAGGCGGCATCTAAAATACCGCCCCACAGAACGCTCGCGATTAATCGCGGCGAAAACGAAGATATATTAACCGTTAAAATAATACTTGAAGCAGAAAACGAATTAAGATTATCCGAAATTGCCTCTAAAAAATTCATCAAAAACCCGAAATCAATATTTACCGCCAATTATATGGAAGCAGTCGCCGATGCTTTGAAACGCCTCGTCATTCCCTCCATCACAAATGAAATAAGAAGTGAACTGACCGTTAACGCCGAAGCGCACGCAATTAAAATATTTTCTAAAAACCTCGAAGCGCTCCTGCTGCAGCCGCCTTTGTACAATCGCGTCGTCATGGGCGTCGATCCCGGGTTCCGCGCCGGCACTAAAATATCCGTCGTCGATCAAAGCGGAAAATACCTCGATTATATGACCATATACCCGCATCCGCCCCAGAACGACGCGGCGCGTGCGTCTAAAATAGTGGCCGCGCTCGTTAAAAAACATAACGTCGAGCTTATAGCTATCGGTAACGGCACCGCCTCGCGTGAGACCGAATCGTTTATAGCTTCTACCATTAAAGAAGAAAATTTAAACGTTAAATTCGCCATAGTATCGGAAGCCGGCGCCTCGGTTTATTCGGCAAGCAAAGTAGCTACGGCGGAATTTCCCGACCTCGACGTGCTCGCGCGCGGCGCCATATCCATAGCGCGCCGCGTACAGGACCCGCTTTCAGAACTCGTTAAAATAGAGCCTAAGGCAATAGGCGTGGGCGAGTACCAGCACGATGTCAATCAGAAACAGCTTAACGAATCTCTCGAATACGTAGTCGCATCGTGCGTCAATAGAGTCGGCGTAAACCTCAATACCGCGTCTTTCATGCTGCTGAAGCATATTTCGGGCTTGAACGAAACGCAGGCCGTCTCCATAGTTAAATACCGCGAGTCAAACGGTAAATTTACCAGCCGCAAAGCGCTTAAAAAAGTGCCGAAGATCGGCGAAAAAACTTTTGAACAGGCGGCCGGCTTTATTAAAGTTGCCGAATCTTCTAATATCCTCGACAGCACATGGGTCCACCCTGAATCTTACGACGCCGCGCTAAAAATGATCGAAGCCGCCGGACTCGAACCCGCCGGATTAAAAGGCCGGCAGGGCCTCGCTACAGTGCGCGAAGCATTTATGAATATCGACGATATAAAAATAACGCAGTTCGCCGAAAAACTTTCTATTTCAAATCAACTCGCTTCCGATATAGCGGCCGCGCTTAAAAAACCCGGACTCGATCCGCGCGAGGAAATGCCGCCTATTATGCTTAAATCTGATGTGCTTTCAATCAGCGATATTAAAACAGGAATGAAACTTACCGGCACTGTCCGTAACGTAGTCGATTTCGGCGCCTTCGTCGATATCGGCATTAAAAACGACGCGCTGTGCCACCTGTCGCACTGCGCGGATAAATTTATCAAACACCCGCTCGAAGTTCTTAAAATTGGCGATGTAATAGAATTCACCGTTATCGATATAGACGCCGCGCGCGGCCGCGTTTCACTGTCGTTGAAAAAAGACCCATTCGCGGCGAAAAATTTCGATAGATCCGCCGCGGGCGCAAGCGGAAACGTAAACGCAAACGACGGCCGCGATAAAAATAAAAAACCGCACGATAACAGACAGTCCGCTAAAGACTACGAACGCAATAAAAGAGATGATTTTTCGTCGGTCGAAATTAAATTCGGCAAATTAAGATGAACGGTAATGCCAATAATACCGCTATTGCCAATAGCAGCGGTAATATAGTTAATAAAAGCGATAACAACTGTTGTAAAGGTAAAAATATAGCGGCGATTTTAATGTACCATCACATTGGCGATCCGCCGCCTAAAGTTAAGCTGTGGGCCTTATACGTCTCGCGGCTTAACTTCGCTTTTCAAATGTGGTATCTTAAAAAAGCCGGATATAACGTCATGTCATTAGAAGCACTTGGCGCCTTAGCCTCGGCCGGACGCGAAATTCCACCCTACAGCGTCGTTCTTACCTTCGATGACGGGTTTCGCGATTTTTATATTGACGCCTACCCCGTACTTAAAAAATATGACTTCGATGCAACCGTCTTCGCCGTTACCGGCCAGTGCGGCCGTAAAGGCGATTGGGAAGGCATCGAACTTACCGGCACCGGCGATATCATGAGCGAAGCCGAATTGAGCGAAATAACGCAAAATTCAAAAATTACCATTGCGCCACATACCGCCGGCCATAAGAAACTTTCCGCGCTTTGCACAGCCGAAGCTGAAACCGAAATAGCCGCTTCTATTGCGGCCGTTAAAAAAATAAGCGGCCGCGATGTTAAAACCTTCGCGGCGCCCTATGGCGACTATAACGCCGAAACTATCGAAATATTAAAAAAATATAATATAGAATTCGCCGTCACCACGCTCAACCGAGCCTTTAACGCCGCTACCGATAACCTTCTTGAAATGCCGCGAATAATCGTGCGGCGCAATAACCACCCGCCCGGATTCATATATAAACTCTATCGCACTTTCAAGCCTTAATTGTGATTTTAATCTTTAAGACTGCTTAGATCTTTAAGACCGTTAAGACCGTTAAGACTGTACGAAAGTTGATGGGGGAAAAGAAAGGACCAATGGCCCTCTCTTTTCCCCCATAGCCCCCATTTCTCTCCCGGAATACAAAACTGCGCGCGACGCGCGCAGTTTTGTAGTATCGAAATAAAAAGGCTATTATCATAGCCTTTTTATTTCGGGCGGTATTTCGTGCCGGCTTCAAAGTTTTTGTAATAAACTATTTTTATAAGTTCATTTTATTCTTTTGTTCTTCGTTGCCATAATTTTTTTCATGCTGGTTGTTAGTTTTGCCGCCGCGCACGGCGTGCGCGGCGGCCGCACCGCCGGAACTTAAGATTACGGCTCGCGGTAATGCTCTATAGCACATCTATTTTTATTATACTACTGAAAATTTCACTATATTTGATTAAATCCGCTTAGAATAATGAGAGTCGATTTGCCTCAATTTTTCCCGCGAGCCGTTCGGCTAAGTCGCATTGAACCGTTATTGCTCCGCAGACGCGTGCATGCACGCGCCTGCAAACAAGCAAGCTGGCAGGAACGGAGATAACGGCAGAATAAAAGGAAAGGAAAGGTAAGGTAAGCACGAATAATTTAAAGGCAAGATTCTGACGCATTACTGAATTAAAGCCCTGACAGAAAAAGCTATCGATAAATTAACAATAAGGCGTCAGGCAAATTGCAGATAGAGGGAGGGTTTCAGGGAGGGAGAAAGGGTTAGTAACCCTTTCTCCCTCCCTGACTTCCTTCAAAAGGAAAGAAAAAGTCTTATTTTTCTTCTTATTATTTCCAGGACTTAATCCAGGGAATTGAAACATCGACCGGAACGGCTTTAGGCGAGTGGTTCGTTTCGACGAATACGACTATCGCGCCGGGGAATACTTCTTTAAACAGGTTGACATTTTTCGGTTCGTTATCAAAAGACGCGACGACTTTTCCCATCTTTAAAATATCTGCAGCGGCTGTTCTTTTGTACTCGTCGTCTTTTATCTTCTTTTCCGGCTTGGTTAAAAGCACGCTATTGGTATCGCCGATCGGGAAGCCGTCGTTTTTAAGCGACTGAAGTGTGCCTTTTTCCATATCGGGGGTGTCGCGGCCGGTTAAATATACTATTTTAGCTCCGGCTTTATGGATTTTAACGACGTAATCGATGGCGCCTTCGTAGGGTTTATCTAAAACGACGTATTTATCGGTGAAAAATTTATCGTACCATACTTTTTTAAGTTCTTTTAACACTTTATCATCGGTGACGCCTATATTTTTAAGGGTGTCATCGAGCGAGTAGGCGAGGTTTTCGTCTTTCATAGTTTTTACGGCCGCGCAGAATTCGGGATATTTTTCGGTTACCGTGGCGGCGAATTCTTCGATTATGGCGCGGTTGCGCGGCGCATTGTTATAAAGAGTAGAATCGAGGTCGAATACGACTACCGGAAGCTCTTTTTCTGCTATAGCTTTTTCGCACGCTTTTAAAGTTTCATCGAGTAATTCCGGCTTATATACCGGTGCGCTGCCGTCGGATGTTACCGCCGCGAATGCCGGCGCGAAGCTGAGAGCTAATGACAAAGTAAAAATTATAAAAACCGTAACGAATAATTTCATAATACCCCTCCATTATTTTTTTTAACATTATATCAAATTTATAAAAATATATCAATCGCAGCTATAAAAAATTAAATAATATGCAATAAAATTAGTTTAAAAAACCGAAAAAATTAATTTAAATCAAAATAACGCCGATATATGTTTTGTATAAAAAATGTATGCAGCATCACTTATAACTAAGTTGAAGATCTTAATGTGCCATCGTAAGAGTATGTAAAATTTAAATTGTATGGAGGATGGTAAATATGACGAATCCAAATTATGTTTTAGCTTTAGGTAATTTATATAACACGAAACAGATGAATATGACAGGTATCCAGAGCGATAAAGTTGATTTATTGATTAAAGCGGTTTTACGCGAGATGTATAATTCCGCTGAGTAATCGAAGGAGTTGTTGCTATTGTTAAATGAACGTCCCGGCCAGAAGACCGCTCATCAGGTAATGCGCGATATACTTTTAGCGCGCCTGCGCGAATCGTGGAATAACGCTGAAATTAAAGCTGACAGGCTTAAATGATAAAATTATTAATGAGATAAAAATAACCTGATAAATAACCTGATTAAAAAATATGAAATTGAAATTTATATAATTAACAAAGTTAAATATACTTAAATGAGCTTAATAGTTTTAGTAAAGTTAAAAATTAAGTATGAATTTGAGAATCCGAGAATAGCGAAGTTAAGTAAAAGTAAAAGTGTTATTTAAGTGTAGTTAACGAGTTAATAAATAAAAAAGAAAAAGAGACGCCCTGATTATGAAGCGTCTCTTTTTTATTTGTCTCTTATTTATTTACGGGTTAAAATACTTTTAAATATAAATTATTGCTTAAAATAGCTTATTTGCCCCACTGGTAGCTATCGTCGTGTTTGATAGTTTTATAAGCGAATTGTTTATAAAACATGGTTACATGTTTGTTTTTACCGTTCATATTCAAAGCGGTAAGCTCGATAGTAACGATAGGATTGAACAATATTTTGCGTTTTTTACCGAAGCCGAGATAGTCGTTTGTTTTAACGGTTACTTTATCGAGCAGGCCGGTAAAATTTCTGGCTATGGTTTTAAACATGGTGTTGTGATAACCGTAAGGGGTTTTAAGCATACCTTCGAGAATTTCTTCGAGCGGTTCGAATTCGTTTTTAACCGATGCTTCGGCCGCTTTATTAACGCCGTAGGTAACTGAATTAACCGATACGCTGACTTTAAGCGATAACTTTCTTAACGGTTTTGCGTTGTAGTTTTCACGAAGTTTTTTGATGAAGTATGTGTCTTTAGGATTAACTTTAACCAGAATACCGAGTCTTTTTAATACCACGAGCTGGTTGAAGGAACGGTAAACGCTCATTGGAGCGTTATATTTAGCGCAGAGCGTTTCTAAATTTTTAACGTGATCGTTAGGAATAACGCAATAATACTGGCTGACTTTAGCGTCGATGGGAGCCGACGGATCGTCGGGAACTGGAACTGAAGGCGCTGAAGGTTCGCCGCCGGGAAGCTGATCGCCGGGAAGCGGTTCGTCTTCGGGCGCGTCTGCGCGGGCCGTAAGTGCAGCAGCTTTTTGAAGCTGTGCTTCGTCTTTTGATTTAGCAAAAACAGAATTAACGGTGATTAGCATCGAGAAAATAACGATGGCGATAATGATTTTTTTCATTAAGATATTACCTCCGCTTAATTTAAAATATTAAATGACCTTTATAATTGATTACTATTAACTCGAATTATGAAGCGTCATTTTATTTAATAAATCAATTATAAACGAAAATAATGAAATTGTAAAGAGCGTATTTAATGTTTTTAATAAAATTTTAATAAATAAAATTTTATAAACGCTTGTCAATTGATTGATAATATTGTAGAATAGTTTTTTAATTTTATAACTATTATTATTTTTTATACGCGCCGCGGTTTATTTTATCAGGAAACGAGCATAATCATGATTTCATTAAAAAGGCACGGAACGCGCAGGCCATATTCGTTTTTATTAATATTCTGGCCGCTGCTTATCCTGTTTTTATTTATTTTCAGTTCCGCCGGCTGCCGCTCGGACGGCACAAGCGATCATTTCTTCGGCGACGGCACGCCCGCGGAAGAAAAACCGCCGCTGCCCTCCTGGAAAATGGCCGGCGATATAGATTTTATGTTTAAACCGGGCCGCGCGCCCATCTTATATTTCAACTATCTGGTGCCGCATATGGCTTTTATCGATGACGGCAACTTTTCAAAAGTGAGCGTCGGGCGTTTCGACGGCTTTCTGTGGCGGACGGTCAATAGCGGCGGCGCGAGTTTTTCAGCCGCGGCATATCATTCATTCGTAATATATAAAAACACGCTTTACTGCGCCTATACAGAATCTTCCATGGAAGATAAAATAAGCGTTACCGGTTTTATAAATGGCGCGTGGGAATATATCGGCGCCCCCGGCTTCACTCATAAAAAAGCCAATTATCTCGACTTTAAGATATCCGATCAGAGCAACGATAAATTTTATGTAGCTTATTGCAACGGCGATAATCTGGACCGGCCCTATGCTTTTATGCGCTATGGCTTCGATTGGAAGCAGCTCGGCGCCGCCGCGATATCGGGCGCGCAGGCTAAAGAGATCAAGCTCGCCATTTTAGACGACACGCCATACGCCGCATATATTGAAAAAACCGCGGTTAACAGAATCAGCGCGGTTAAATTTAATAAAACCCTGGATATATGGGAGCATATCGGCGGGCAGGCGTTTTCATCCGAAAACGCGTCTTATCTTAATTTTCGCGAAATCAACGGCAGTCTATACATAGCTTACTGCGACGGCATGGCTAATTCGCGGGTTAAAGTATCGGTTTACGACGGTGCTGCATGGAAAAACATATCAGGCGAAGGCGTTTCGGACGGACCCGCCTCGGAATGCGCTCTTGCGGATTACAACGGCGTTTTATATATTGCCTTTCGCGACTTCACCAGTGAAAAGCGAATAACCGTAATGAGCAACGAAGGCGGTAAATGGGGCGTTATCGGCCGGCGCGATTTCAGCTCGGACGACGTTTGCGACATATCACTTTCAATCTGCCAGAAAGTGCCTTATTTAGCCTATCGCGACAAAAAAGATTCCGATAAGATAATGGTGTGGAAGTACGAATAACCTCGGTTTTATATCTAATAAATCAATTTCATCCGGTTTAATTTTTTTTGAATTCAGGGAGGGAGAAAGGGTTAGCAACC
>DIVV01000113.1:0-123 GCA_002423385.1 bacterium UBP16_UBA6123 | reverse complement strand
TTGCCTGACGCTTTTTTGTTAGCTTTTCGATAGCTTTTTCTGTCGGGGCTTTAACTTAGTAAAGTGATTCGCGAATCGTTGATTGATTGCTTTTAAGTTTTTTACTTATTTGTCTGCCAGCTT
>DIVV01000163.1 GCA_002423385.1 bacterium UBP16_UBA6123 | reverse complement strand
AAAAAGCTATCGATAAACTAACAAAAAAGCGTCAGGCAATTTGCGGATAGAGGGAGGGGTGAAGGGGAGGGAGAAAGGGTTGCTAACCCTTTCTCCCTCCCCTTCAAAATTACTTCCATTTATTATTTTTATTAACTATTATTTCTGTTCGCGGTATTTTTTAGCTATTTCCTGAGCCATTTCAAGTGTGGTGGCTTCTTTTACGGTTTTACCGTCTTTAGCGCCTTTAGCCATATCGTAGGTGCGCACGTTGCTTTCTGCTATAACGGCGGCCACGGCTTTTTCGAGTTTCGTGCCTTTTTCGGTTTCGCCGAGCCAGTCGAGCATTAATTTAACGGTGAGTATCATCGCTATGGGGTTTACTTTGTATAATCCGGCGTATTTAGGAGCGGAGCCGTGCGACGGTTCAAAAACCGCGTATTTATCGCCGATATTAGCTGATGAAGCAAAGCCCATTCCGCCGACCATTTGAGCAGCCAGGTCAGAAAGGATGTCGCCGAACATATTTTCAGCTACTAATACGTCGTAATCGAGAGGGTTTTTAAGCATCCACATAGTTTGGGCATCGATATTGGTTTCATACATTTTAATTTCCGGGTAGTCTTTAGCCACTTCGCGCGCGGTGCGCACCATTAATCCGCCGGTTTCGCGCAGCACGTTGGGTTTATCGACGACGGTAACCGATTTGCGTTTAAATTTGCGCGCGAATTCGAAGGCCTGTCTGACTATATTAGCGCACATCTGACGGCTCATAATGCGAGTGGACATAGCTATATTTTCAAGGCCGAATTTTTCGAATTTGGAGATGGCTTTGTTATGTTTTGCTATAACGTCGAAAACTTCTTTCGGCAGCGGATGAAACTCTACTCCGCCGTACATGCCTTCGGTATTTTCGCGAAAGATGACCCAGTCGATATCGCTTCTTAATTCGAAATTAAGCGGATTGCCGGGGTAGGCTTTGCAGGGGCGAAGGCAGGTGTGCAGGTTGAGTTCCTGGCGCAGCGAGACTATGGGGCTTCTGTAAACGAGGCCTTTACCTTTTAATTCGGGGATAAGTTCTTTATCGGCTTCTTCTTTAGGTTTTGAAGTTATCGCGCCGAAAAGGGCGCAAGTGGTTTCGCCGAGAAGTTTTTTAGTTCTGTCGGGAAGCGGGTTTCCTTCTTTGCACCAGAATTCCCAGCCGATATCGCCGTGGATATATTCCGCGTCGAGTTTAGTGGCGTCGAGGACTATTTTAGCGGCCTCCATTACGTCGTTACCCACGCCGTCACCCGGCAGCCACGCAATTTTGTATTTAGCCATTTTTGCCTACCTCCATAAATTTAAGTAATATTGAATTAAATAATATTTGTTAAATCGTTTTTATGAACTTAATTATACCATATTTTTTTTATGGCGCAATATTTTTTCAAATAATTTTTAAATATTTATTAAATGTTTTTTCATTTATAATAACATAAAGAAAAATAAAACAGAACAAGCTTTTTCGAAGAACAGCAAATTTTAATGGTATTTTTCGGAGTAAACGTTTACGGTTATTATAAATCCATCTACTTCTACATTTCTGTTTACTGTCACTATGCACTATGCACTATGCACTATGCACTATGCACTACGCGTTATGCACTATAATTAACCTTTACAGTAAAGAGTTATTATGTTATAATTCTCCTCTCGTGAGCAGGCTCAAAAGGTATATCATAAAAGTAACTTCATTTTCGAATAACTGCAGGCTATTTATTTTTTCAAACGCCATGCTCAGTTTCGGCATATCATCCATTGAAGTTTTTCTTGGCCTTTATTTTCTTGAATTGCGTTTCCGCGAAGATTTTATAGGCACTTATTATGCGGTTTCCACGGGCACTTCGACCATATTGCTGCTGCTTGCCGGAAGGCTTTCCGATAAAATAGGACGGGTTACGAGTTTTTATATTACGCTCTTCGGGCATTTTATCGGTTATTTTCTTCTTTTTTTCTTTCAATCAAGCGCGGCTATTTTTATATGCGCGTTTATAAACGGCGCTTCTGCGGCGCTTCGCGCCTGCACTTCGGCTCCTTTTTTACATGAAAACGCCAGCCGCGCCGAGCTGGATTACGTTTATTCTTCGGCTTCGAGTTATATGCTTTCGGGCGCTATGCTTGGAAACGTTTTCGGCGGTTATCTGCCGGTAACGTTGGTTAAAATAGCTCCGTTTATGACTGAAGCCGCGCTTTCAACGGCCGGCTCGTACCGTTTATCTATTTTAATTTCAGCATTTATTATTTTAATATCCGCGCTTCCGCTTTTTTCGATCACTCCGCTTCCGCTTGAAGGCGCAGGCAAAAAAAGTAAATACGGCGGCGTGCTGGAAACGTCCCAAACACCAGCGGCGCCGGAAACGCCGGTAAGACCGGAAATTTTAGAAACGGCCGCCCGGGAAATATCTTCACAGCCGTCTGAATTGCCCAAACCGCCTGAATTGTCACAATCGCCCGATAACGGCCGCGGACTATATAAGAAATTTGTTATATACACTTTTTTAATAGGCTGTGGCGCGGGTCTAATCGTGCCTTTTTTTAATATTTACTTCGCTCAGAAATTCGCTCTGGGTTCAGGCAGTATAGGCATTATATTCATGTGCGCTAATATTCTCACGGCGGTTTCGATGCTTTTGACTCCGGCTATAACCGTTAAGTACGGTCGCATCGATTCGATCGTTTTTATGGAGCTGGCTTCGCTGCCGTTCCTTTTGATTCTCGGGCTTTCAAATTCGCTTTCGCTGTGTGTGGGAGCGTATTTGATGCGCAACGCGCTTATGAATATGAATAATCCGGTTTTCACGAATTTTATAATGGATAATACGGCTAAAAACGAGCGCGGCCGTATTAATTCAATAGTCACGCTCGGCGATAATTTTTCGCGCACTGTATCCACTTATATTTCAGGCCGTCTGATGACGAATCACGGCGTGGGACTGCCTTATTTTCTTACGGCCGGTTTTTATCTGACCGCCGCGCTTTTCGCTTATTTTTCTTTTGCGCGTTTAGCCGGCGAACGAAAGAGCGGCCGATAAAATCGGAAAATGCGCAATACTCTTCTGTTTAAAATCAATTCGTAGTTGAAAATCTTCCTTTATAAATCAAAACAATTAAAAATTTATGTTATCAAAGAATTATATTATCATTAGTGTTGACAATAATGTCAGGATTTGATAAAATTAGTAGTGAATAGTCGTATAGAATGCAGCCGCACTTTTATATATGCGGTCGAGCAAAATAATAATTTTACAAGGAGGCGGCTATGAATGAAGAGGGGTTTAATATTTATCCCATAGGCGTTGTGCGTTGTGCGATCGGCGCAACTTCGGAAATGCCGAAAGACGGTGTTACGGAGGCGAAGATAGAAATATTCGAAAAATATCTTCCCGCGCTTTGTGGTCTGGAAAAATTTTCTCATATTTACCTTACCTGTTTTTTTCATAAAAGCGACAGGACTCTTTTAAAGCTCGATCGTGAAAGGATTTTACTCAGGTTCGATAACTGTGATGATGCGCCGCTCGGCGTTTTTGCCAGCCGGTCTCCATCGCGGCCGAATCCGTTGTCTTTAACGGTAGTAAAAGTAAAAGCGATTAAAGATAATATTATTGAAGCCGCTCATTGCGACGCGATCGACGGAACTCCGGTTGTCGATATCAAACCGTATAATGGAGGTATCGATCGTTT
Organism: bacterium UBP16_UBA6123; assembly: GCA_002423385.1. GTDB lineage: Bacteria > Muiribacteriota > UBA9980 > UBA9980 > UBA9980 > UBA9980. Next base: position 11,386 of record DIVV01000163.1, on the reverse strand, counting down.
TATGAATTTATCTTTTCCGGCATGCGTGCCTAAAAAATATGACATGAAAATCAGGTGGATCAAAAGGATAATCGAAAATGTAACGGGTGAAAATGACGTTATGAGTTCAGTTATCGCCAGAATTTTTGCCGACGCTTTCCAGCGTGGATATCATTACAATGATAAAAAAGTTAAAATTGCCGTTTCAAATATCGCAAAATTAATAGATTCGGCAATTTTTCTGGCAGACGCCACATTTTCGAGCGGAAGATTATCCGTTGTCACGGCGAAAAATTTTGAAATAACTTTTATTCGCAATGAAAGGTTTTTAAAATATTCGCTGGCCATAGATTATAAAAAGATCGGTGAAATCGACGGATTAGATTCGAAAAAAAACTGTGAGTTATTCGATATTATTGAGGAGTTCAGACAGATATGAAAGATGTGATGAAAAAGGCGATAAATTATTATAAAATCATAGGATTGGTTATAATGTGCTCGGTCTGGATATTTTTAGCGCATTATATTTCGTTTGCGGGCGAGTCTTCTAAGATAATGGCTATGGACCCGATGCTCAGTCAGTGGCTGCTGGCGTTGAAATGCAGTGAAGGCGCGAAAGACATTCTTATAACCGAGGTCGGTAAAAATGAATACATGCCGGATATTTTTCCTGGATTAAAGAATAGCATCATGCGTAAAAAAATCGATAATGCCGAATCTTTAATGCTTTTAAATCCGAAAATGATATTTATTAAAACCGGAACGGATCATAATTATTCTGAATTAAAAAAAAGCGGCGTAGAAGTCGTCAGCTTTGATTTTGAAACAATAGAAGATATTTTTAGCGGCGTTTCGATTATGGGCGGAAAACTTAAAATGGAAAATCGCGCTGAAAGCCTTGTTCAATATTTCAAGAATGTTTTAGACGAGACGCGAAAAAATGTCGAAAAAAAATCGAAATTAACTTCGAAACCGCGCGTTTATTATGCAAATAGCAATATTTATAATTCGATGGGCAGGGGAATGTATCAGAATTTTTTAATAGAAACGGCCGGCGGCGTGAGTGTTACTTCTAATTCATCCGGTTCGAAGATACAAATATCGGTTGAAGAGCTTATAAAGTACGATCCGCAAATAATAATAACGGCCGCATATTGTTCCGATACGCCTGATATGATAATGAAAAATGATAAATTAAAAGATCTTTCAGCGGTTAAAAATAAAAAAATATTCGTTATGCCGCGCTATGTAACTTCATGGGATATGCCGGCGCCTGAATCGATTTTAGGCGTTATCTGGCTTGCGCAAAAATTCGATTCAAATTTAAAACTCGATTTAAATAAGCAAATGAAGGATTTTTATTTATTGTTTTATGATATAAAAATGAGCGGCGGCGAAGCTGAAAAAATTTTAAACTGATAATCGGCAGTCGATAAAGGGCGATAGTTATGCATAAAGCGATAATGGAAGCCAGCGATATATCTTTTTTTTATAAAGACAGGCATATTTTAAAAAATATAAGTTTGAAAATTAACGCAGCCGAGGTGTTTTCTATAATCGGCCCTAACGGCGCCGGCAAGACGACGCTTTTAAATTGCCTGCTCGATTTTATAAAGCCGGCAAGCGGCAAAATATATTTAAACGGCAAGCCTGTCGATGATTACGGGCGCGGCGATTTCTGCCGGATTGTTTCTTTCGTGCCTCAGATGCACAGGCCGGTTTTTAATTATACAGTCGAAGAAATTGTATTAATGGGCAAAAATCCTCATTTACGCGAGTTTGCGATGCCGTCGCAAAAAGAACGCGATGAAGTTTCCGAAACGCTCGAAGAATTGAAAATATCTCATCTTAAAAAACGGCATTATACAAAAATCAGCGGCGGTGAATTGCGGATGGTGTTGATAGCGCGCGCTTTAGTTCAGGCCTCCAGGGTTATAATTATGGACGAGCCTGCCGCGCATCTCGATATTAAAAATCAGCTCGATATTCTGGAATTGATAAAAAAGATGGCGGTAGAAAGAAAAGCGGCGGTGGTGATGGTTGTTCACGATCCGGCTCATGCGCTGCTTTATTCAGATAGGATAATGCTTTTGAAAGACGGTGAAAATGTCGCGTCGGGAAAGCCGGATGAAATCGTAACGCCCGAAAATTTAGCGTCGGTTTATGGCGTTGAAACAAAAATCATCGAATTTGAAGGACGGAAGATAGTCGTGCCGATAAAAAGTAAATGAAAATACGAATGAATAAATAACGGAAGTTTAATGAAAAATATAAATTTATTTTTAATAATTATTTTATTATCGCTTTGCGTGGTTTCGGTTTCAATAGGAAAATATTATATTCATCCTTTGACGGTAATGAAGATAATGATTTCGAAAGTTATCCCGATCGAGCGTGATTGGATCGATCAGATGGAAACCATTGTATGGAATATAAGGTTTCCACGAATCGCTGGCGCGGTGATTACAGGCGCGGGGCTGTCGATGTCTGCCGCTATATTGCAGTCGATGTTTCAGAATCCTCTCGTCTCGCCGTTTATACTGGGGGTTTCTTCGGGCGCAGGGTTCGGGGCGTGCGTAGCTATACTTCTTGGATTAGACAGATTTACGATGCAGCTATTCGTTTTTGCGGGCGGTATAATAGCCGTGAGTATGAGCTGCCTTCTGGGAAAGGATTCCTCGGGCGTCGGTTCGAAAATGACGATGGTTTTAAGCGGAGTTATCGTCGGGGGTTTTTTTACTTCGTTGATATCGGCGATGAAATATATGGCTGATCCCTATACGAAACTACCTGAAATAGTGTTCTGGTTGATGGGCTCGCTTGCTTATGTTTCAAACGAAAGTCTTATCTGGCTGATGCCGGTGACGGCGGTATCGATGGCGGCGCTTTTTATGTGCAGGTGGAAGTTTAACATTCTGGGCCTCGGCGAATACGAGGCAAAAGCGCTGGGCGAAAATACGGGCCGGTTGAAGGCGGCCGGAATAATATTTACTACCATGCTCGTTTCGGCTACGGTTTCTATGGCAGGCGTGATTGGCTGGGTCGGACTCGTGGTCGCCAATGCCGCGCGGATAATTACCGGCCCGAATTTAGTCAGGCTCGTTCCGGTTTCGGCTTTAATGGGCGCGATATATCTTCTGGCGGTTGACGATATGGCCAGAAATATTTCCGATGTTGAAATACCGCTGGGGATATTGACTTCGCTGGTGGGCGCTCCCGTGTTCATGTACATACTAAAGAAGAATAATTGATTAAAGTAATGATTTATTTTGAAAGGCGGGCACGCGAATGTACCGTAAGAATGTGATATTACTTACCGGGTTGCCGGGGTCGGGCAAATCGACTATCGTCAAAAATGCGGTTGAAATGCTTGTGACGGAAGGCGCGATAAAAAAATGCGATATTTTCGGTTATAAGACTATTCGTTTATTCGACGATGCCGGCCGGCTTGAAGGGTTTGAAATCGTTACCTATGGCGGTGAAAAATGCACTCTGGCGACCGTAAATAATAAAACCGCGGATAAATATATGGGACTTTTCGTTAATAGAGACGCTTTCGATCATATAATCGTCAATGAATTTGAACGGGCGAAAAGGGCGGTTCATCCGTTAATTTGTATCGATGAAATAGGCCTTATGGAAAAAATTTCACCTCGATACACGGCGTGTGTTGTCGATCTTCTTCAAAATTACATTCATCCAATAGTCGCGGTTATAAAACTTATCGAAAAAGATGATTTTCTCGATCGAATCAAGGGCTTAGATAATGCCGTATTATACGCGGTGGATGAAAGCGCGCGCGCTTGCGTCGAAAAAGAAGTTTGTGAGCGCCTGTGCGCGCTCGTAAAGACGCTATGACAGCCGGTTGAAGTTAAATCGCATCCCGAAAACGATATTTTTGCGTAACGAATGTGCATTATCGGGTCTTATGATATCATGTGGCGGGTTCCCGCCTAAATAACTTTTCTTCGCTGCACGCGACGCATATTTTGCGTCCGGTTTTCGGGTCCGACTGCGTTAAATGTCCGGCCTCGGCGCACAGGGCGCAAACGCCCCAGGTTTTAGGGCCGGTGCCGCGGCCGCGAAATTCTTCGCATAAATTCACTTTTTTCAAAGATATTATTTTTTCAGCCATTTTTGCGGACTCGAAAAATGTTTCATATACGTCGTATTTTTTATATTCACCGGATTTCGTAAAATAATCGTATAAATAAGGCGAATATTTTCGAAGTTTTTGAGTGTCGATAAAAACCCTTATACCCATAAGGTCTTCCGAGTCGTAAAAGGTAATCGCGAAGCGTCCGTAATCGTATATTTTTAATCTTCCGTTAACTCTGTTGCAGTAAGTAAGTTTTTCGATCGTATCGATAAGGCACGAATTTGATTCGGTAATGCATTTGAGGTGCGCCCGCTCTGAAAGCGGAAAACTTTTTATGGCGCGGTTAATCATAACTGCCGCGAGCGGCATCAGCGGCGAATGGTACTTTTTGCCCATAAAGATAAATTTGAATACGACTAATTTAAATGAGGCGAATTTAATCGGTATTATATCGCCAAGGCCTTTGAATAATAGCGTTAAAAGCGAAAAAAAATATTTAAAATAACTTCTGTAAATGCAGTACGCGCAATTCATTTTATTACCGCCTTTTAAAAAAGATGATTTATAATACGGTTGATGTAATTTAATTAACATAAATGTATTATATCATAAGTTTCGAATGTTTGTCAATTTTACATTTTATTTTTTTAATATTTGTTTTAAACTCTTTAAACACTGATTAAAACTAATTATTTAATTTTAATTACTATTATTTACTTGACAAAGATATTTTTTTTTGATAAAATTTTAAGTAGTGAATAGTTGTAAAGTACAAACGATTCCATCGGCGTTGCCGGTTCGGATAATTTTGAGCGAAAAGCGGCGGTGAGTATGATTCAATACGATGAATTATTAAGAGTTTTAAGCCCCGTTATTATTTTTTTAACGGTTTTGTCAGTTTTTACTTTATCATATTATCTGGAAAGATATTTTACCATACTCGCTTTTGGCCGAAAAACGCTCCAGGCGATAATTGATTTAAATGAACGCGCAGGTATGAAGCCGGGAAAAATGTTGGCAAAAAATGTGTCCGCTGATGAAAATAATATGCAGCGGCAGGAATTCGATATAAACGAGGCGGCGCTCCATTATAAAATCGAAACTGATGAGCTTATAGAAAACCTTCGTATCTCGATAGTTAAAATAGGTTCGATAGCGGCGCTTTCGCCATATATCGGACTGCTCGGCACCGTTATCGGCATTATGAATTCATTTTCTGAGATAGCTAAAAGCGGCACGTCGAATTTCGCTTATGTTTCCAAAGGAATATCGGAAGCTCTGATCGCTACCGCGGCAGGGCTTTTTTTAGCCATACTGGCTTCGTTTTGCTATAACCATCTTACCAGCGAACTTCGCGCCGTCAATAATTCTAAAAATACCGCTTTTGAAAAAATGAAGATTGCATATAAAGGCGGTGCGCGCAATGGCTGATAATAACGAAGATGCCGCTCTCACGGGTATAAACATAACGCCTTTTACCGATGTGGTGCTGGTTTTATTGATTATATTCATGGTGGCCGCGCCCCAGATTACTAAGGAGTCGCTCGATATCAAACTGCCTAAAGCGTCATCGAAAAGCCATGCAGCGGCCGCTGAAACAAAAATTCACGAAATCGCGCTGGTGGGACGGACGCAACTTTTATTCGACGGCGCGACTGTTGAAATAGATATATTTGAAAGTTTTTTGATGGAAAGGGCGTTTCGCGATTCCGAAGAAGTCTTCGCCGTTTCGGCGGATGGCGGGGTATCGTATCAAAAAATAGTCACGGTTCTTGATATTATGCGTCGTAATAATATTGAAAACGTTATATTGAGAACCGAGCGATAAGCATGAAATAAATTGTGAGCATGAATATGAAAAACCGTAAAAAATCTATACATGAAATAAATGCGTTTTTGTTTATTATTTTTTTAATATATTCTTTTGTCGCGCATATTTCGGTTATTTTCGCATGCGCCGGTTATTTTGCGAATAATTCTCGCGCGCGCATCATAGCTCTCGATCAAAAAGTGAAAGTGCCTTATGCGCAGTTCGTTTCGTTGAGCGGAAGACGAGGCAATACCTATGATCGCTCGAAAATAAATCTGAAGGCTGATATCGATAAGATAAAAAATTTCTTTTCGCAAAATATTAATAAAATAAAAGGATATTATAATAGCGAAAAAATCAGGCTCGATGAATCGAAGCAAATAGCGATGGAAAGCCTTAAAAACGAGGAAGCTAAAAAGAGCCGTTCGAGTATAGATTTGAATGAAAGTATTGAGTTAATCGCCGATATAAGCGTTCGCGCGGTTAAATCATTGAAAGAATTCAAGCTGGCCGATAAAAAAATGACGCGCGGCGTGAAGGTTAAAGCTAAACAAAAGGCGGCTGAACCCGGTTCTAAAAAAAATACGGCCAGCCGCCATGTTTTTAAAAAAAAGATTATAGACAAAGAAAAAACGGCGAAAAAAACTCCGTTAACTAATAATTTATATGACGATAATTCGGCGGCCGCTCAGGCATTCGATGATTCAGCGGCCGGCTTCGATTCTAAAGGCGCGGCGCCCGATGCGAATACTGTCCGCGTTTTTGGAAATATGTCGGGAAACGAAACCAAAGGCGATAAAATGGCTGGCGCGCCGCACGGCGACATGGATACTTCGATAGAAGCGTCTGAAATGGATATTTTTAAATCGATTGTAAGAAAAAAAATATCGTCTAAAATTAAATATCCCGAAAATTTTCGACGCCGGGGAATAGAAGGAACGATAAGGATAAAATTCGAGATCGTTGCTGGCGGTATGCTCGATAATATCGAGATATTAGAATCGTCCGGAAACTCCGATATCGATTCCGCCGCGCTGGAGGCGCTTAAATCAGCTCAGCCGTTCGTTCCTTTTCCGTGTAAAGTAAAACAAAATATAGCGTTTTCAATACCTCTAAGGTATAAATTAAGGAGATGATGTGTGGTATGGTAATGTATTTCACGAAAGCGGCGCAGGTAAAGAAATTGTTTTTAATCTTTTTTTTAACGGTTTTATTAAGCGCTTCCGCTATGGCGGCCGAGCCGGGCGGATTTATTTTGAACTCCGATAAATCAATCGAGCTGGAGCCGATATCGGTAACAGGTGATTTAATTTATAATCCGGTCCTCGAGCCGACGGCCGTTCCTCTTAATAATCAGGTTTTTACCGAAACTATCACTCGAAAGACGATTGAAGCTCGCAATCCGTTTACCGCCGTGGAACTGATATCTTTTATAAGCCCCGCGATCGTAAGGACCAATCAAAATAGAAAATATAAAAGTTTTTTTGATGTCAGGGGCGCAAAAGTGTCCCTGGTACTCGACGGATTCGTCGTTCAGGACGGCCGCTCCAACTCGGGAATGCGCGGCGATGACAGGATACTCGAATTTTTAAATCCCGATATAGTCGAATCGGTAGATATATTGAAAGATTCAACCGCGCTTATATATGGCGGCGCTAAAGGCGGCGTTTTTTATATTAAGACGCGCAGGCCTTCTAAAAAACATAATCAACTTAAACTCGAAATGGGATCTTTCGGTGAATTCACTACCAGATTGAATTTTACCGATGTTATTGATAAAAAATCTGCATATTTCGCCGGATTTAATTATAGAAAATTCGACGGCCCCGAATCTAAAAATGCGGGCTATAAAGATGTAGGCGCGTTTTTGAAATATTTTTATACGCCCGGCGATCGCGACGATTTTATTTTTACATATAACCGCGATATCGGAATGTATCAAATACCCGTTGACGAACCGGAAACGTCGGGCCAGTTCAAACTGCTTCCGAATATTAAACCCAATACTTATTCGATTGTAATCGACCCGTTATACGGCTGGAGTTATGAGCCGTGGATGAATACTTTTACCGATTTAAATTATACCAAAAAATGGAGCGGCCGTCAGAGCACTAATTTTCAATTATCCAGACTCGAAGTTACAAATGATTTTCATAATCCTCGCGGAATCGGCGCGAATCCCGTCGGTCATATCGATTCGCACCGGGTTTTAGAGACTACCACCGCGATGGCGCTTCGCCATACCGTAAAAACGGCGAATAATATTATCTTCAGGACGGGTTATTCGCTCGATCACTGGTATAATCCGACCGGTAAATTATACTGGGAAAAAATGAATAATGAAGACAAAAAGCATACGATGTACCTTCAGACCGAAATTCCAGTTTCCGGCGATAAACTTGTATTTGATGCTGGTATCAGGCGCGATCGCCGTTATATCATAAGAGAGCAAAAATCCAGGACGCCGGCCGGTAAAGCACTCGCGCCAGTAACCGATCAATGGGAAGATCCGCGAAACAGCGTTTCCGGCGGACTTACATATAAGCCTTCCGAAAACGATACAGTTTCACTGAGATACGCCGCGCTCATAATGACGCCCGTTGACCGCTTAGCCACGCAAAACGGCGCCGAACTCGCTAATGAAAAAGATAAGATAATTAATTTCGGCGTCGAGCATAAATTTAAAAACACAGCGAAACCCGTTTCAGCCGAATTAAATATTTTTAAAAACGATATGAAAGATTCCATCGTCGATGACGGAACTAGATTTATCGATGCGGCTAAAACCACGGTAATGAGGGTTTTTACAAATACCGATACGGTCTCTAAAGGCGGCGAACTTAAATTGAATGTGACCTTAAATTCCTTATTCGAACTTTCATTCGGCGCCGGCCTTATATCATATTCGCCCGATATAACGAGCAAGCCGAAAAAAAATTATATCACGGAATTAAAATATAATAACCGTACTAACGGAATTTCGGCGGCCCTCTACGGCCGTTTCGTCGGCGCTTTCGATTCCTCGGCGTCATATACTTATAAAGACGCCGCCAATAAAACCATTACCGAAAGACTTGCTGCCTACCAGCTCGGAAATTTCTGGGATTGCGGATTGAGCCTGTCTAAAAAGATAGATCCCGAAAAAGAAGACTCAAATAAAATATCACTCACCGTGCGTAACTTATTTGATAAAAAATATGAAACAATGCCCATGGCACCAGATTTTGGAAGACGCGTCAGCCTTGGATATGAAATGAATTTTTAGCGCGGAGTGTATGGCATTAAATTTTCTATGGTTTCTACTTGTTTCGGATCGTTATTAAATATCGATGTCGAGTAATTTCAAGGAATTTTTTGTCTCTATTTTATCTCTGGCGGTAATATGGAAAGCCGGGCTTGTGTTTTACGCATAGACGGAGGTGTATATGATATCTGGTAATTGGAAATGGTTCGCCGGCCCGGTCATAGTCATCGTGTTTTCTTTTATATTTATTTTATTCGTGTATTTTCGTAATGAGAAACATGGTGGTGTTTTGAATTTAATTAACGAAGTAGAACAAAACACTGACAATATTCGGCAAGTTGGAACTGAAAATTTTAAATCTGGTATGTCTGTAAAAAAAGAATCAGGAAATGATTTGAATATAGCTTTGATTAGTGTTATGGCAGGTAAAAAAACAATAGGTTTTACCGATGGAAAACTTAATTACGCTCTTTTTGGAGGCGTTTATGGCATAGCTTTCGCTAAAAACGGAGACATTTATCTTGCTGATGCCGGCAATAACGCAATTAGAAAAATAATGGCGTGCGGAATTGTCGTTACGGTTTCGGGCGATATAAATGTTTTGAAAAATGATCACATGGGTAAAGATGCTTTGAATAGTCCGCTCGGTCTGGCTGTAGATAAAAAAGGGAATGTTTTTATCGCGGAATACGGCGGGCACAGAATAATTAAAATTAATGATAAAGGGCGGTTTGTCGTTTTTGCTGGCAGCGGTATGAATGGCTTGAAAGATGGCTGGGGAATTGAAGCCGAATTTTGTAATCCGCGTTGCGTCGCTATAGATGATAAAGATAATCTGTATGTGGCCGACGAGTACAATAATTCGATTAGAAAAATTACGCCGGGCGGGTTGGTTTCAACGCTCGCAGGCTCTAAATCACCCGGTTATGCGGATGGAATTTCATCGATGGCGGCGTTTAATAGACCATATTCGATAGCGTGTGGCAGGGACGGCAATATATATGTGGCTGATTTTATGAATGATAAAATAAGAAAAATATCAGCGTACGGAAATGTTTCAACAATGGAATTAAAGCATCGTGACCTCGATAAAAAGTATCGTTTAAAATCGCCATGTAGTTTGGCGTTCGATGATAAACAAAATCTATATGTATCCGATTTAAGCGAACACAGGTTAAAAAAAATAGGTAATGATGGTTATATTACTGCCGTTAATTTAAAAAGCGATGGCGCCGGTGAAAACATTGTTTTTTCAGGCGATATAAGTATCGCCGTAAATTCCAATGGCGAGATGATCGTATCGGATTCTAAACTACCGCAAATAAGAAAAGTAGTATTTAAAAGTCGGTAAACTACTTAAATAAGATATTTTTTTATAAAACAGAGGTTAAAAATGAATAGTATGGAGTTTACTCTTGGTTCGCTTGCACGGATAAATTGGAAAAAAATATACACTCTCGCCTGGCATCTGGACATAGAAGAGCAAGAGCGGGAAAAACACGGCGTGCAATACTGGAATGAGCGTTCAAAGACTATGTATGAGGGCGAGCAATATTTTGGCGAGCGCGCGGCGGCCTTTTTGAATTTTGCGAAAATTCCGAAAAATTCTTCAGTTATAGATATAGCTTCTGGTATAGGCGCCCTCACTATACCGCTTCTGGCGGCCGGATGTGAGGTCACCGCCGTCGATATATCCGATTACGCTCTTGGTGAATTAAAAAGAAACAATTCATATGGCGACGAAAAACTAAAATTTGTTTGTGGTTATTTCAGAGACGTCGCCGATAGGCTCGAGCCTTGTGATTATGTGCTTAATTTTTATTCGCTTGGCGTGATTTGTCTCGATGATAAAGGGAAAGCCGACCTATCAGATACTCTTTTGAAAATGAATCGCCTGGCTCGAAAGAAGGTAATAATAACTATGCCGGCGAATGAAGAAAAAGACATAAAAGAAGTGCATGCTAATTCTTATTACTGGATTTTATACGGTGCATTGCTTTCACTTGGAATACTGCCTCAACTGAAATTCAGATGGTTTGAAAATATTGGAACTCTCGGTTATATTTATTGGAAACCGGTGAAAAATATCGGTTAAAGTTTTTAACGGTTACCTATCATTCTTTATCAAGTTCGTTGGTCATTTATAAGACCGTAAGACCGTAAGACCGTAAGACCGCGACGGGGGAAAAGAAAGGACCAATGGCCCTCTCTTTTCCCCCGTGCCCCCTTTACTCTCCCTGAATATAAAACTGCG
>DIVV01000164.1 GCA_002423385.1 bacterium UBP16_UBA6123 | reverse complement strand
CGTGCGCGAAGGCGTACTATTTGCGGACCACCGAAAATTTATAATAACGCTCACGGTAATATTTTAAAGCATATCAACTTTTATTGTATCACCGAAAATCATATAAAACTTGATAATTTTAATTAATTCGTTTAACTTTATTTAACTTGTTTTAAATAAAACTTGATTTCCATTAGTTTTCTACCGCGAGCCGTTTATTTAAGTTACATTGATCCGTTAATTGTCACGCATGTGCGCGCGTACGCGCGCACATGCAAACAAGCAGGTTGACGACTAAACAAACGAATAAATAATGTAGATAGATAGATAGATAGATAGATAGATAAATGAAATGAACAGATGAGCAGATAAATAAACGAACCGCCAGCATGAAAAAACTTAAAAGTAAACCAACCAGCAATTCGCTTTACTTTGTTTTGCGAAGCGCTTCATTAAATAAAGTCCTGACAGAAAAAGCTATCGATAAACTAACAAAAAAGCGTCAGGCAATTTGCGGATAGAGAGTGGGTCAAAGGGAGGGAGAAAGGGTTGCTAACCCTTTCTCCCTCCCTTCAAAAAAAATAGTCAAAAAAAGTTTTTATTCGCACGATTTAAAGAAGAATTGAAGAATTGAAGAGTTGAAGAGTCAGTTGATATTTTAAATTGATGCCAGGTTAATTTGACTTTTAAAAAAAGATTAACAAAAAAGGTTTGAAAAATTGATTTTATTACCTGAATTTAGTATAATATTGTCATGGCAAATAAAAATATGGTAATTTTTATATTAGTAATATTTTTTTCAGCTTCATTTTCTATGATTGTGATTACTTCATATTTAAGTTTGGCTTACGCTAAAGGTGAAACCATTACGGAACCGAGCTGGTATAAAGCGAGTGTTAAACTTATTAATCCGGTCAGCATTAAAACAGGTGCGCCAGGATTGCTTCGTTTTTCTATTACGCCTCTTATAGAAGGCGACTTTGAGTTTAAGGTTCGTTTTAACGTTAAGTCTGATTTAATCGAATCGAAAGACTCTGTCGCCAAAGTAATTAAGGCATCAAGGAACAGGTCTTTATCCGCTGATTTTGAGTTTACTGCAAAAGGGCCTGTCAATGAATTATTTACCGTTGAATTTTTGACAGTTTATCCGTCCGCGGCGTTAATAAAAATACTTGAAACTAAATATGGAAGACAGTTGTCTGAAGTTAAAAATTTAATTAAAAAAATCAACTTGCGGCCCGAAATTTATTCGGCGTCACTGCCTTTAAAATTAATAATTACCGATGTTGAGTGCGCTCTCAATCCTGAAGTTTATTTTGAGAAGAATACAGCCGATAGTTTTTTAAATATTTTACCGTCAATTAGTAACGAAGATGCCGTCAAAAAAGTCGAATCGTTTAAAGCTAAATACGAGGGTATTTTTGAATTAAGCGGTTCCGCCTTCGATAAATTTATCAGGCGTACCGGTTGTAGTTTTACGGATGATTTAAATGATTACTTCAAGGGGCTTCACGCTTTTTATTATTTTAAAGTTTTTAACGCAGCCCGCGTTTCCAACACTTTTGAGAGTATTGGTGAGGATGTTCCTTTTAAAGACAAAGTTTTCGAGTTTATAGATATTTATAATAAATATTTAAAAGATAACGAAACAAAAAAAAATGGTTCAGAGTATAGTATAGCGGATAACCGCCGCGATGGTGTTGGTAAGATTTCGGTTTATATAGCGGCTTTTTATAACTTGTATCACACCGAAAAATTTAAAAATGCATTTGATAATAAAAAAAATACTTCCGAAATCATTAAAAATTACGAGTCTATTGTAAAATTATTGATTTCCGGCGGTTTATATACAGACAGCTCCATTAACGATGCGTTGACCGGGTATTTTTATTATAATCTGGCTGTAATGTATAAAAAGGCTGGCGCCATCGATTATAAAAGATATTTAAAAATGGCGAAGTCTAAAAATAGTGGTTTGATCATCGATTAAATTTTTGAAATGAGGATCGAGTATGAATAATTTGACCGCAATTTATAAAAAAAATAACGGTAATGACATTAGCACCGACGTTAAAGTCAAAGCCATTGTTACTATGGTTAATGCTAAAAATAACGCAGTTGAAGCCAGAAGCAGCCGCCGTCTAAATTTAAGCGCTGCGTTTGTATTATTCGCGTTGATTGTGTTTGTAATATGCCTGCCGCTAAATTTATCGGCAGCGGAATCGAATGAGGGTACCCGCGCTTCGAGAATAAGCGATTTAGCCGGAACTCTGGAAGCGGGTTTAAATTCTCAGGTATTATTTCAAACTGACGATTTCGTATTATTAGTTAAGTCACAAAATGGCGAGTATGAAGCGGCCGGGCCGGATAATATTAAAGATCCTGTCCTGTTGAAGGGAATGGGGGTTGCCGCGCAGCATTTGAGCGAAAATGCGGAGTTTAAAAAAATGCTCGATTTCTATAAAAAAAGTCATGCTATGCGTTTTGACGGCCGCAGAAAAGAGCTTAACGATAAAATTAAAGAAACCGAAGAGCTTCTTGCGAAGAAAAAAATGAGTAAAAACGAAGCGGCTATGGATATTAAATGCTACAAACAGGAACTTAAAAAAATTGATGAAACGCCTGCGCCGCCGCTTGTAATTGTAGCCGGCACCAAACCGGAAGAAAAAACCAGTTATATGCTCGCCTCGCCGTTAGAGTTTAAATTAAAAACTAAGGTGCCCGGTTCATCACGGCTCGATTCTAAAACAATAGAATCGCCGGGTCATATTGTGCTGCAATATGAAGAATTTGTCAGTCTAGCCGAAGAAAAAACCAGATTGAGCGGATTGAGCGTTCTGGCACACGAAACCGGTCATGCCATAAGTAATAACACGACTGATTTAAGAAATATCAAACTCGATTATACCGATAAAAATCCGTTATTTTTAGTTGACGAAGTTTTAAAAAACGATACCGCAGTGGTTGAATTTATCAAAAAAGGCGATCCGATGCCCGGTTCGCACTGGCATTCGAAGGTAATAAACTCGCAGACGGCGTTCGAAGAAGGTTTCGCCGAGTTTACCGCGGCGTTTTTCATAAGCGCTAATCACGACGGCAATAGTATCGCCGACGAAGATTTTAAAGCCAATAAAACAGGATATCGCGTTATTAAAGGCACTGATGAAGTGAGCGCTTCGCTCGAATGGAGCGACGTAATTAAAAATACCGATGAGCTTTTAGATACCGAGTTTTTCATATCTAAAATAATATACCGTATCGCCGCTTCTTATGACGATCCCTATCAGGCTTATCAAGATATACTGAACATAAAAACAGGTGATGAATTTATTAAAACTCCCGATTTAAGTAGTTTTATTAAAATTTTCGCTTCGAGTCATCCCGCTGAATTCGAAAAATTTAAAGTTAAGCTGACCGGTGAAATTAACACTATAGCGGTTGAAAGCACTCGAAGGATACAAACCGACGAAAAGAAAAAAATCAATGAACTTTTAAGCGCGGTGTCTTCGACGATAATAGGCATTGGCCAGGCAGAAATTAATAATGAATCAGCCGGCGCGCCGGGGGCTTTAAATCCCGAAACCGCCGCGACGGGCGAAGTGTCCGTTAAATATACGAGACGGCCCGCTGTTCATAGCGATTCTAACACGCCTGAAAGCGTTAAAATAAAGATAATGTCCGAAAAAATCAGATCCGGCAGTATTGAATCTACTAATACGCAGGATGCCGATTAATGAGTTTGTCTTAATAAATTTTACTTTATTTGCTTAAGCATTACGAAATAGAAAATAATTATCGCTTCGATTCGGGGCGATAATTTTATTTTTGATAGTTTTCAGCCTTTAATTATTAAAAAATTAATTATTGAATTCGATTTTTTTAATTTGTCGTTATCGATGAGTTTTTAATTGACAAATCATCGATTTTAAATTATATTATATCGTACTGATTACGTCGTTATCATACATAGAAGATAAATAAGCCTCGAGTATGAGAGTATATTTTTAAGAAACGGGTGCGTTATGAATGAATTTCCAAATATAGACAAAGCTTTTATTATCGATAATTCGAGTTATTCTTCGTATGTAAAGGGCCTCGATTATTATAATCGCGGCAACGTCAAATCGTTTAATATAAGTGATGAGGGCGTTATCAGCGTTCAGGTCGAAGGCGCCAAGGTATATAACGTCGAATTATATTTTAACGCGGATAAATTCAGCGCGGCGTGCGACTGTCCCTACGACCTTGACGATTACTGTAAGCATATAGCGGCCGCTTTGATTCATTTAATGCAAAATAACGAAAGAATAAAAGCGGAGTTTAAAAAGATCAATAAAGTAAGAAATGCGCCCGACGATTTATACGATAAAAAAATCGAAAAATATTTAGCGCGCGTCGAAAAAGAAAAGAGTGTTATTAAGCCGCTGGCGGAGTTTTTTAAGAAATTTCCCGAATCGTTTAAAGAGTTTCAGGCTTTTTATGACGGCGTATATTCTTTCAAAGACGGCGGTTCGGCTGGCCGTGGCGGCGCGCTTTATTATCACAAGCGCGTCGAAACGTCGCTTAACGAAATTAAAGAGGCTTTTAATAAATCGGAATTTTATAAATCAAGAAATTATATTTCACGGCGTGCTGCGATAGTTTCTTCAGGCGCTATCAGTACCGATAATTACGGCGCGGGCGAATGCCGCGAATTTTTTCAAAAATCGATCGATTCCCTTTTCGATGTGTTTTATAACAAGGCTGACCGCTCCCTCAAAATAGGTGATATATGCGGCGGCGCAAGTTTTTTATTCGCGATTTATAATTTCGCGCAGGATTTTGACGCTGTTAATATAAAACAGGCTATCGATGCTAAAATTTATAAGGCGCTCGAAGGCGCAGTTAAATATCACATGAATAAAGCTTTCAGCGCTTTAATAGAGATCGCGCTTTCCGAAAACTTCGATAAAGACGACGCCCGATGGTTTTATAACGGGCTGCTTGCTATTTATTTTTCTTCTAAAACCTCAAATGATAGGCGTCTTGGTAATTTTGACAGGCTCAAGCTGATAAGTTCACGTTACGGTTCCGTTGAGTACATGCTCGATTTCATAAGCGAAAACCTCGTTAATAACAGCGATCCCGAAACGGGCTGTCCGCCCTATATTAACGCTCAGAATGCGCATGAGGCTTTTTATTTATTGAATATATCAGGCGAAGCCGGTCGCGCGGTCAAGATAGCCGAAAAACATTGGCAGATGAATATTATTCTGCATTGCGAATATATAGAATTTTTAATGAAGAATTTCGAGCATAAAAAAGCGCTTAAACTCGCGGTGGCTATATTGAAAATATTCGATAAAAATCCTGAAAAAATCAGAGAAGGCTTAAAATGCGGAACTTTTAACGAACTTAAAGAGGCGCTTTCCGCTGCGGTTAAAAGCGTCGATGAAATTCTAACGCCGCTTATTAATTTCGCGGTTTCAAAGCATAAAAAGGCGCTGTGCTTAAAAGATCTATACCGCGCGTTATATACCGAAATAGTATATAACAACAACTTAACGATGTCGGATAAATTGCTCAACGTTATCGACGAGATTGAAAAACTTAATGAAGCGGGCGCTGAAATTAAATTTGCCGATGAAAATATTTCGATAGAAAGTTTCTGCCGTTCACTTGTCGATGAAGACGTCTGCGACAATCTTTTCAAGGCTAAATTATTCAAAAAATTATCACGCTACGATTTAGTGATTAATATGGCTATTAAAACAACTGACGATTATATGTTTTCAAGTATTTGCGGCCTTATAATGAATGAGAAGCCAGCCGAAGTTTTTGAACTGTTCAGACAGAGAATCGACGCTATAGTACGCAAGGGCGGTGATCGCGATAATTACGGCCACGTATCTAAATTAATAAATGTAATGGCTAAAATACCTTCTAAGAGCAAAGAACTTAACATATATATAGAAAAATTGAATGAAAAAAGGCTTTATACTAAAAGAGTGTTATAAAGTCCGGCAGTAGATATAAAATGCAGTATTTAAATAAAAAAACAGGCGGAAATACAGGTACAGATAAACCCGCCGGTATAAATCCATACCCGATTATTTTCAGCAGAAAGATAAAATCGACGATATGGGGCGGGTTCAGGCTTTATCCGGGCGCGTCTTCTGAAACAGTTGATATAGTCGATTGCCCTAAGGTCGGCGAAATATGGAGCCTTTGTGAAAACCATAATATAGTCGCGCTTAACGGCGGTTATAAACTTTTACCGCTCGATGATATTTTAAAAGATTTGCCATCCGCTTTTTTTGGAGAAAAATATGACGGCGGTTGTTATAAAAAGGATTCATTTCCCTTTATTTTGAAAATTATAGACGCCAACGACCGTCTTTCCATTCAGCTTCATCCGAACGATGAAATGGCCCGTAAAATAGAAAATTATTACTGCGGTAAAACTGAAATGTGGTATGTTTTAGACGCGCAGCAGGATTCTGAAATAATACTGGGCTTCAATCAGAAAATAGACGAGGAAACTTTTCGGCGCCATATTAAAAATAATTCGCTTGAAAGCGTTTTAAACCATATCAGGGTTAAAAAAGGCGATTGTTTCATTATATATCCCGGCACTGTCCACGCGATAGGAAAAGGTGTGCTGATAGCCGAGATTCAACAAAATTGCGATATAACTTACAGGGTTTACGATTACGCCAGGCTCGATTCCGATGGAAAGGCCCGTCAGCTACATATCGAAAAAGCTATCAAATGCGTTGATTACGCCAGGATCAATCCGGGCGGCTGCAATGAATCGGGCCGTTATAGTGTTAAAGGAAGCAGTGTCCGGCATATAAATTCCAATGAATATTTTGACGTTATGATATTTGAAAGCCCGGCCGGAAAAGGTATTGACTGCCCATTAAAACTTCCGGTTTTTTCGGTTTTTATGAATATAGGCGAAGATGCTTTTATCTCTTATGGCGATAATTGCTGTGATTATTTTCCTAAATATTCGGCTCTTTTAATGCCGGCGGATTATAACGGCGTCCATTTCGAGCCGGCCGATGGTGAAAAAGGAATTACCATGTTGCAGGCTTTTACGCTTCCCGATACGCCGGATAAATTTAATATAATAAATCAAATATACGCTAATTCTTAAAAGTTGTATCAATTTGATACTGATGAATCGTTTTTAATCTCAAAGTGAAACTATTTTATCTTAATATGAGATTTATTTTTATGTAGTTTTTGTATTAACATCGATTTCATTAGATTTTAGAGCGGTTTGTTAAATTTCAACGGTTGGCATAAAAATTGTTTTAGTTACTTTCACAAAATATATAAAGTGGAGGTAATCATGGGTAAAAGCGTTAACAAAATATTCATTCTGGGTAATGCCGGTGGCGATGCGGAGTCTATTGTGACTAAAACAGGCAAATCGATGTCTTCTTTCAGCGTGGCTACTGGTGAAATGTATAAAAACGACAAAGGCATTTATGAAGAAAACACTTTGTGGCATAAAGTTAAATTCTTCGGCAACGTCGCGGATGTCGCCAATCAATACGTAAAAAAAGGCTCACGCGTATTTATAGAGGGCAGAATCGATTATAATAAATTCGAACCGAAAGAGGCGGGTAAACCCGCCGTCACCTATACCAGCATTATCGGAAACAGTCTGACCTTGCTTGGTTCGCCCGATAAGAACAAAGGCGCCGAGATGCCCTTTTAATTGCATTTAAAGCCGAAATAAATTATAGTTTACCTGTATTCGGGTTAGTTAATAAAAAGTATGGGTTAATTAATAAAAATGAACGCTAAAATAACTTTTCTGGGTACCGGCACGTCTCATGGTGTGCCGAAAATAAATTGCGAATGCGCCGTATGCGCTTCTAAAAGCTCATTTAATAAACGCCTGCGCTGTTCTATTTTAATAGAAAGCGCAGGCCGTAATATATTAATTGATACTTCCGCCGATTTCCGTTCCCAGGCGCTTAAATTTAAAATAAAAACCCTCGATGCCATTTTATTCACCCACGCTCATGCCGATCATCTTCATGGAATCGACGATATCAGAGCTTATCAGACCCGGATATCGCCGGCAATCGAATGTTTCGGGCCGCCCGAGTTCTGTTCCGACGTTAAAAATCGTTTCGCTTATATATTTTTAGAAAAAATGCCGATGGGCGGCGGCACTCCGCGTATATCGCTTACCGGCGTTACGGATAGTTTCGAAGCCGCCGGCGTTAAATTTACCCCGATACCCGTCGTACACGGATCTGTGCAGACTTACGGATACCGTTTTTTTAACGCCGCTTATATTCCCGACGTGAAATTCATTACCGAAGAAAGCATGAAATTGCTTTATGGGCTCGATATTTTAATAATAGACGCTCTGCGCTTACGGCCGCATACGACTCATCTGAATTTAGACGAGGCCGTCGAAATCGTTAAAATTTTAAAGCCTAAAAAAACTTACTTCACTCATATCGATCACGAAATTATGCATGAAAGCGAGTCTGAGAGACTCGCAGGTCTCGGACTTAATATCGAAATTGCCTATGACGGACTTGTTATTGAGATTTAATTTAAACAAATATGTTTAATAATGCTTTAGTACAGTAAAAACTGTTATGCTTTAAAGCATTACCGTGAGCCGAAACATTAAGTTTCGGTGGTGCGTAAATAGCATGCCTCCGCGCACGCAATGCGTGCGCGGAGGCAAAACAGCCAGACATCATGAAAAAAGTTTGTGGCATGAAAGAAAATTAGAGATAGAGATACAGATACAGCCAGAGATAGAGATAGAGATGAAAAAAAGAGGAGAGTGGAATGGAGTAGAGTAGAGAAGAGAAGAGAAGAGCGAATGGCAGGAACTTTGTAAAGAAGCTAATAAAAAAAACTTCGAAGCCGGCATGAAACACCGCCCGAAATAAAAAGGCTATGTTAATAGCCTTTTTATTTCGATGCTGCAAAACTGCGCAAATGCGGCATACAAAGTATGCCGCATTTGCGCAGTTTTATATTCAGGGAGAGTAAAGGGGGCACGGGGGAAAAGAGAGGGCCATTGGTCCTTTCTTTTCCCCCGTCGCGGTCTATACGGTCTTATACGGTCTATACGGTCTTATATCAGTTATATAAATGACCGGCGAACTTGATAAAAACTAATAAATATGACAATAAACAAAAAGCAAAAAATAACTGTAAATTGAATTGAAAATCAAAACGAAAAATTTACTCGTAAAAAACACGAAAGAGCCTTATTTTTCATTGTAAAAACCATTTAAGTATGATATAATGCGCATTAAGTATATTCATTTTAATACGGAAATTACTTAACGGCAGGTGTTACATTCACATGAAATTAATTTCAAGTATAACTTTTACAATTAAAAAATTATTACCCGGTCTTGTTTTAATTATAGCCGCTTCTTCGCTGCTGCTTGTTTTCGATGGTGAAAAGGCCGCGACCGGAGGGGTTAAAGCTATTAAAATAGCCGTTTTTCAGTTTTCGTCGCGTCCGACGCTCGACGACGCGGTTAGCGCCTTTATTAAAACCATGGCCGATAAAAAGTTTGTTGATGGCGGCAATATTTCGATAAAAAGGTTTAATGCGGAGACCGATAACGCGGCTGGAGCGGCGATAGCTAACGAAATAGTCAATTCGCGTTTTGATATGGCAATTACGGTTAGTACGCCTTCTTTGCAGATAATGGCCAATGCCAACCGGGCCGCTAAAATACCTCACATATTCGCGGTTGTAACCGATCCGGCGGGCGCCGGTGTTGGGATTTCCGATAAAGATCCGCTCGATCATCCTGATCATCTTGCCGGGATAGGAACTTTCCAACCGGTAGAAAAAGTAATAACCCTGGCTAAGCGGATTAATCCTGATTTAAAAAAATTGGGTGCTCCGTGGACTTTAAGTGAAAAATGCGCTGAGGCCTGCGTGGTTAAGGCTCGTAAAACATGCGCCGAGCTGGGTATAACGCTGGTTGAAATGCCGGTTGAAAACTCGGCCTCGGTTTTAGAGGCTGTGCGTGCGCTTAATTTGAAGGGTGTAGAAGCGATATGGGTGGGCGGCGATAATATAATCGAAACCGCGATCGAATCAGTTATTAAGGCGGGCCGCGAAGCCGGCATACCTGTTATTACAAATAATCCAGACCACGCGCCGCTCGGGGCTTTTATTTCACTTGGCGCTAATTATTATCAGGTAGGTGAAAAATTGGGTGAATTAACCGCTGAAATATTATCCGGCCGTTCGATTAAAAGCGTACCCGTTGAAAATGTCGTGCCGGAAGATCTGGCGCTTAATATTAAAGATAATAAAAATATAAGCGGCGCATGGAATCTGCCGCCGGAAGTCATTAAACGCGCCTCGAAGATAATCCGGTAAAACAACCGAAGAATTTAATTTTTAAGTATGCGCGTAAATTAGTCGTTAGTCGTTAGTCGTTAGTCGTTAGTCATTAGTCGTAGTCATTGGTCGTTAGTCGCGAATCATAAATCATAAATTATAATAATGTGAGGCTTAAAGTGAGTACCAATCTTGATATCGAAATAATTGAAAAGGGCAGGTTTAAAATACTTAAATTAAAAGGCCGTATCGACGCGAACTGGTCTTTGCGCCTCAGCGAGTCTATTAACGAAGTGATACGCGGCGGCGCATACGATATTATTTTAGACGCAGCCGAAGTCGATTATATAAGCTCGGCGGGCGTACGGGTGCTTTTAATGTCGTATAAAGAGCTCAATAAACTCAACGGTTCATTCGCGCTTTACAGGCCGTGTGAAAACGTTAAATCGATTATAAATATGATGGGACTTTCTTCTTTATTCGATTGTTCTAAATTCGAGGTTGAAATGAGCGGTCGGCCGTCCACCGAAGACTGTAAAAGCCATTCAATTGACGCTTCCAAAGTTTTAGCGGCGGCCGGCGAATCTGTTGCCGTTAAAAACCCTTCGGCGTCTAAACATAGCGCGCCGAATTACGGTGTTGTAAATGGAATGAGCATAGACGTGGCGTTTAAAAAAGAATATAGCGCCGCAGTTAAAATAAGCGGCAATATAAATAAAATAAGCAGTTTTTCATATTCAGCGGATGATATGCGCGTTATGCCGGCCGGAGCGAAAACGATAGCCTTCGGCCTTGGAGCGTTAGGCCCCGGAGGGGCTAAAGCGCTTGAACGCGCCGGCGAATTTATTTCAACTGGCGGTTTTACGGCATATATGCCTTCGGACGGCTCTAAAAAACCCGATTATTTAATTGCGGGCAGCGGCTTTACTCCGCAGATCAATTATCTTTATTGTGCGTCGTGCGAATGCAGCTACAGTGCCGCGTTCAGCTTTAAAAGCGCTTCGGCGGGGGCTGTCGTCAGGTTGAGCGATATAATTAAAACCGCTCACGGCGTTGCCGGCTGCGACGATATACTAGCCGTGATAATAGGTGAAACGGAAGGTGTCGTAGGCGTTTCTCTAGCCGTGCCGCCGGCCGCCGTTGAAAAAAAGTACGCTCCTGCGCGCGGTAACGAAGTCGAAGGAGTAAAAACGTCAGTGGAAGGGGTAGATCGGTATTCTGGCGGCGGCTGCGAAGAACGCGGGCCGTTCGAATTTCCGCAGATCCGCGATAATTTTAATATTACATCCGAACCGGCGTTCGGCGGCCACATGGCAGTTTGTGCCGGGCTTTCATGTATAAAGCCGGTTTTAGATAAAAACGCGGCTGAATTTTTACGGCCTATGGCTGTAACATCTAATATTTACGGTCACTTCCATGCCTCTGTTTTTGAGTTCACGCCGCTTAAAAAAAATTGCACCGACCCCGCCGAGCTCATGGCTGCTTTATATGAAAAAGGCTCGCCGGAAGCGGTTTTTCATCTTATAAACGACTGGCGCGATATAAACGGGGCGGGCGAGACGGGTTTTATAAGCGGAACCTGCTGGATAGTAAAAATTTCAGGTTATGAGTATGAATATCCGGTCGTTTCTCAAATGCAGCCCGGTAAAGCGGATGAATCAAAAAAAGATCATAACGGCGAATGCGGATACGAATGTGAATGCGCACGCGGCGAAAAAGAGGATAAATAACGATGTCTTTATTAATGGCTACTTTTACGATAGGTTTAATATTATCGGTACTGGCTATAGGCGTTTTGATAAGTTTTCGAATATTTAATTTTGCCGATATTACTTCAGAAGGGTCTTTAGCGTTGGGCGCTTCCGTAGCGGCGGTTTTAATTACTTCAAAAAGTTTCGGTCCGTTTACAGTGCTTTTTATTTCAGCGGCAGCGGGGGCTGCTGCCGGCGCGCTGACCGGCGTACTGCATACTAAATTTAAAATAAACGCTTTGCTGGCCGGGATATTAGTGATGACCGCTCTTTATTCGGTCAATCTTCATGTCATGGGCAAAAGCAATGTGGCGCTCATGAACGAGGAAACTATATTCACTTTATTTAATAAACATTTATCTATAAGTGAGACGGTGAATGAAACGGTTAAAATTTCCGGTTTTTTGGTTAATTTAAAAGATCTGAGCTCGGCGCTGCTTTCGCTGGTTGGCGCTTTTGTCTGCGGGCTGGCGTTATACCTGTTTTTAAAAACCAAACTCGGCGTCGCGATGCGGGCAACCGGCGATAATACCCAGATGGCCTCTGCGCTCGGCGTTAATACCGATTTAATGGTGATATCGGGACTGGCCATCGCTAACGCTTTAGCCGCGCTTTCCGGCGCGCTTTTAGCGTCGTATCAGGGATTCGCCGACGTGCAAATCGGCCTTGGAATGCTGGTGTGGGGGCTTGCGAGCGTTATTATAGGCGAAACACTCGTTCGTGATAAGTCGATAGGCTTAGCTATAACCGCGGCGGTAATGGGATCGATTTTTTTCCGGCTGCTTGTGGCCATAGCGCTTCGTTTTGGAATGAATCCGAACGATATGAAACTTATAACGGCTGTATTCGTTTTGATGGCTTTGATAATTCCGGAACTCGGCAAAAAAAATAAATTAACGGAGAGTCGAATTGTTAAAACTAATTAATCTTTATAAAACCTTTAATCCAGGCACGCCCGATGAAGTAAGGGCGCTTTCGGGAGTGAGTTTAAGCATTGCCGCCGGCAGTTTTACCGTTATACTCGGAACGAACGGCTCGGGAAAATCGACGCTGTTAAATGCGGTAGCCGGCACTTTTACTCTCGATTCGGGCGTTATCGAACTTGACGGCCGCGATATAACCGGCATGCCCGAATATAAGCGCGCCGCTTATATAGGCCGTGTTTTTCAAAATCCGTTCAGCGGCACGGCGCCGAATATGACTATAGCCGAAAATCTTTCGGTAGCATCCATGCGTGGCAAAACGCGGGGTTTTTCTCCTGCGCTTTCTTCAGCCGCGGCCGCCGGATTTTACGAACGGGTTAAAAGCCTTAATATGGGCCTCGAAGACAGACTCGATAATAATATAGGAAGCCTTTCAGGCGGCCAGCGTCAGGCGTTGACGCTGCTGATGGCGTGTTTAAATAAGCCGCGGCTGCTTCTTTTAGACGAGCACACGGCGGCGCTCGATCCGAAAACAGGGGCGAAAGTTCTTGAATTGACGCGTTCGGTAATTGAAAAAGACAACCTGACGACCTTTATGGTAACTCATTCAATGCAGCAGGCGGTAAATCTCGGTGATCGCATCATAATGGTGTATAAAGGAAAATTGATACATGATTTCAGCGGCGCGGATAAAAAGGCGCTTAAACCCAGAGACCTTTATGAATTATTCGAAGAAATTAAGCGCCGCGAGTTAATAGATCCCGGCGTCTGCGATATTTTAAAGGCCAATTATGTATAAAAAATCTTTTTTTTTCAAAAATGTCATTTATATCGCGGCTAAACTTTTTCCGGCCGCCGCTTTAATCTGCGCTTTTTCAGTCCTTTTAGTTTTATCCGCGGATGAGTCTGGGCGTAAAAAAAATGAAAACGGCCGAAGTAACATTTTAAAATTAAGCGTCGTGGCATATTCGGATACTCCCATTTCCGAAGACGGCCTGCGCGGCATAAAAGACGGTCTTAAAGAGCGCGGCTATATTCAAAATCGCGATTATACTATCAGGGAGTTTAACGCGCAGGGCGACGCCGGAACCCTTAACAGCATTATCGACGCGGTCGCTAATTCCGATTACGATCTTATATTTAGCATATCGACGCCGTCGCTTCAGGCGGCTTTGAAAAAAATAAAGAAAACGCCGATAGTGTTTTCAAGCACAGGCGATCCTATAGGGGCTGGCGCCGGCAAAAATTTTAATGACCATGTGGAAAACGTCACGGGAATTTGCTCTATAAGTGATTTTACCGGCATGGTCAAACTGGTAAAACAGATATCGCCCGGCCTTAAAAAAATAGGGACCGTATTCTGCCCGGCTGAAATAAATTCGGTGCTTTATAAGGACCATCTAAAGGAAGCCGCCGCGGCTGAAGGAATAACGCTCGAAGCCGCCTCGGCAAATACGGCGGTCGAAGTGGTTGACGCTGCCAATTCACTTTGCGCCGGCCGCGGCGTCGAAATTATATGCCAGATCGCCGATAATTTGAGCGCGTCGAGTTTTTCGGCTATTATAAAATCGGCAAATGGAGCAAGTATTCCGGTTTTCGGCTTTATCGAATCTAATGCTAAAAACGGCGCGGTTCTTTCTTATTCGAAAGATTATTATCAGGGCGGCATCGATTCGGCCAGATTAGCTTCCAGAATATTAAAAGGCGAAAAGCCCGTCGGCATACCTTTTGAATATATAAGCAAAACCACTCTTGTTATAAATAAAAAAGCGGCCGCGTCGGCCGGCCTGAATATATCCGAATCTGTAATGCGTTCCGCTGATTTAATTATTGAATAATTCTTTTGATTTTTTTTTGAAGGGAGGGAGAAA
>DIVV01000165.1 GCA_002423385.1 bacterium UBP16_UBA6123 | reverse complement strand
AAAAAGACTATTATCATAGTCTTTTTTTTTCGGGCGGTATTTGCTGCCGGCTTCGAAGTTTTTTAAAATAGCTTCTTTACATAGTCCCTGCCATTCTATTTTTTTTATAGTATCTGCCTCCTCTCTCCTCTCCTCTCCTCTCTTTTCTATTTTATTTTCTACTTCTTTTTTTCTATCATGCCATAAACTTTTTCCCTGCCTTTTGTTATTTTTGCCTTCGCGCGCGTGCCGCGCGCGAAGGCGTATTATTTACGCGCAACCGAAACTTAATATTTCGGCTCGCGGTAAGGCTATAATGTATAACAACTTTTATTATATCACCGAAAATCATTATTAAATTAAGTTAAACTTAATTTGACTTAAACTAATAAAACTCGATTTTCGACGATTTTTACCGTGAGCCGTTCATTTAAGTTGCATTTGACCGTTATCGCTACGCATGTGCGCGCGACGCGCGCACATGCAAACAAGCAAGCTGGCAGGAAAAAAGAAAAAGAAAAAGAAAAAGAAAAAGAAACAAAAACAGAAATAGAAATAAAAATAAAAATAGAAACAGACAGACAGTATACAAGAAAATAAAAGAAAAAAAAAGAAAATAAAGAAAAAAGCTAAAAGGCGACCAACCAGTGTTTTATAATGAGTTTACTAAATTAAAGCCGGGACAGAAAAAGCTATGAATAAACTAACAAAAAAGCGTCAGGCAAATTGCAGAAAGATGGGGGATTTTTAAAGGGGGAAGAAAGGGTTGCCAACCTTTTCTTCCCCCTTTAATCACTATCGTTATATTTTATCGTTCTATTCGTTTTCGATGCAGGTAATTATATTAAGGCCTTCGAGGCGGCCGGAGTTGATAAGTTTTGGAGCTGCGCGGTCTATGAGGCTTATAATTCCGTCATCGGATGAGGTTATGGCCGTGTATTTTTTATCGGCGCCGCCGGTAATTTCCAAGCCTGCGGCGGAGTTAAGTTTAACTTCCTGTATTATTTGTCCGGTGGTTGGATTAAAGATTTTAATTAATTTACTATCGTTTCTGACCAGGGCGCAGGAGCCGGAAAGTTTAATAAGCTGGCTGGCGGAAGGTTTAGAGGCATCGACTGGCGGCATTTCGCTAAGCTGCGGTGGATTATTCATCAGGATATCGCTCTGGGCGTTACGGCAATCGATTTTAAATACGGTTCCGCTGTTGCGGTTATAGTAAATAAAAATATCGTTAACAGGGTCGAATAATGACGAATCGGCGGCGAGTGAGAACCAGTTAATTTTTTCGAGTTTAGAGTATGAAAGGTTAGCGCGGCAGAGATAAAGTGTTGTTGAATTAAGTTTTTTATCGGAGGTTGTTATGTAGAGATTATTTTTAGCATCAAAATCGAGTGATTTAATTGAGTTAAGGCCGGCTGATTTATCGGATATAGAGAGTATATGTTCGAAATTATCGGCGAGGATTATCTGTATTGTGGCTGATTTTGTAAGAGCTGCCGCGATTAATTTTTCATCTTTACTTTTAGCGATGGCGGTTATTATATCTTTAGGCATTGCGGCGGGGGTGGAGATATAATTAATTTTAACGTCATTAGTAAAAGCGCCGGTTGCGGCGGCGGGAGAAGATGTGTTATCGTTGGGTGCGGGAGAAAACGAGATGATGCGCGCTTCGATTTTATTATTTGATTCGTTAAAGCAATATAGTTCGGTGCCGATTTCGTTAAGTAATAGGGTATTTTTAGTAGTATTGATATGGAGTATTTTTGAGACTTTAAAGCCGAGGATACATTCGTTGATTTTCGATATTTTAGCGATATCGCCGTAAATTGAAAGGTTATATAAGCAGTAGGCCGGCATTTGGGCGCTGATACCGGCGGCGCGAAGGTTAAAAGAGTAATCGGGTTGTGCGGCTGGCGGCTGTTCTATAAGTGTTTCTGAAGTTTGCAAGGAGTTATCGGGTGTGGTTAAGGCATTGGTCCGGCTTTCATTTTTTTTAGTAAAACTTTCAAAACCAATGGTATATGCGATTAAGGCGCTAATTATTAAAATAGTAATGTAAATAATTTTATTATTATTCATCCAATCCCCTTCAAAATTAAAGTGTATTTAACGTACTATATATGTTAAAAACCCTATTTAATAAATATATCGGCTTTAATTTGCAGGGATTAACCAAACGAAAAAAAACAGGAGGACTATTTAAAATCCTCCTGTTTTTTTATGCTTTTTAGCTTTAATAGTATCGGATTATTGAGATATTAATGCTAAATTCAAATTACATAAGTTGTTATGCGTAGATTATTCGTAGTTTTTGATCTGGATTTGGGTACCCGAAGCTTCCGCACCATCTTCGGCGCCGGATCTAACCAGAGCACCACCGGCGCTTTTGGGTTCTACGAACAATGTATTTTTATTATTTTTAGCGCCTGTAAGATTAACATAATGTGTACCTGGAATTAAAAGAAGATTATCAGGATTAGCACTTGTAAAGCCAGCCGCATATTTGATTACGATTTCTTTATAGTCAGCTCCGTAAGTTATAAGAGCGTTACTGCCTGTTGCTGCGGTTAAATGGGTAGGAGCCGCTATTGTTTTAGCACTGGGGCTTGCGCTTTCAAAATATCTGAAATGAAAATTTGCAGCAGCAGAATCAGCCGTTGTAGTTGAAGGAGTTAATTCACCGCCGGGGACAGCTTTACCTAAATCGATTTCAACAGTTGCACTGCCCACGCCATTGGCGTCGATTGAATGTGCATATACTTCTTTGTTGAAATAAAGATGGAGTCTGTCAAAGCATTTTGCCTGTTCAGCCGCATCGGTATCCTGAAAGTTACCGCCTTCAGGGTTAACTTCGAGTTTAGCGTCAACTAATGTAAGAGCGCCTATGTAGGAAACGAATATATCGTCTTTATTTTCGGCATGGCTTGGGCCTGCGCCTTCTCTATGCTTACTGTCAGGGCCTTTCGAATAAACTATACCCTTTCTGTATTCCTGTTCGTAGCGGTTGCCCCAGGGATCTTTCATGGTGTCTAAGTTAGTGATATATTTACCTTTGAGTTCTTTCATGTACTTATCTTGAACCGTGGTACCTTCGAGTGAGTTGAACTTCTGGATGGCCTGCACGAAAGTGTCGCAGTCCTGTTTAGCTTTGGTTTTTTTCGCATCTTCGGTCATAGCCGCGAATTGAGGCAGGGCCACCGCGACGAGAATGCCGATGATAGCGATAACGATCATAAGTTCGATTAACGAGAAACCTTTTCTACTTCTTAATAACATAAAACTCCTCCTTTTTGATTTACCTTTATTATTGTTGTTTTATTTAAAATATTTTAACTCGTTTCGCAGTAATTAATAGGCAATTTATGTGCCATATATTAAAATTAAAAAATATTTTTAAATTGTTACACCGTCAGTAACAATTATAAGTTAATAATCTGCTTTAACCCGTGATTCAGGGCGTCATCCGCAAGTTATAATTGTTTATCAGGACATTCGAAAAACCAAAAATAATTATAGCATAATCAAAACATAAAATGCAACATTTTTTTAATTCGCATTTTGCAACATTTTTGTTGCATTGTGCGAATTAAAAACTTTAAATTTATAAAGTTTGTCACAAATAAATTCTTTTTAATTGTATTTAGTTCAATTGGACTAATAAGACTCGATTAGCATCAATTTATACCGTGAGCCGTTGAGTTAAGTCGTATTAAAACCGTTAATGCCTCGCAGCCGCGCGTGCGCACACGCGCGGCTGCAAACAAGCAAGCTAGCAGGAACAGGCATAAAGGTAAAAGAAAATAAAAGAGAAGAGAAGAGAAGAGAGAAGAAAATAAGAGAAAATAAAAGAGAAGAGAGAAGAAAATAAGAGAAAATAAAAGAGAAGAGAAGAGAAGAGAGAAGAAAATAAGAGAAAATAAAAGAGAAGAGAAGAGAGAAGAAAATAAGAGAAAATAAAAGAGAAGAGAAGAGAAGAGAAGAGAAGAGAAGAGAGAAGAAAATAAGAGAAAATAAAAGAGAAGAGAGAAGAAAATAAAATAAAAAAAGAAATAGCAACACACCCATGAAGAGCATCACTACATCAAAGTCTGGACAGAAAAAGCTATCGATAAACCAACAAAAAAGCGTCAGGCAATTTGCGGATTGAGGGTGGGGTAAAGGGGAGGGAGAAAGGGTTGCTAACCCTTTCTCCCTCCCCTTCAAAAATCAAAAAAATGCAAAAAAATATTGGAAATAATTATTACAAGTGATTATTGCAAATGGATAAGGTTAGGATCTTTATTTCCGGCATAGGCTTCGATCTGGGCGTAATCGGGCGGAATGCCGTCGTATTTTTTAATTCGGCAAACGGCGCCGGCGGCTTCGGCGCGCGAGCCGTCTTCGGCGACAAAAAAAGGATTGGGGTCATTTTTAGACCCGGTTATATTTATAAAATAATTAGTAGTGATCTGTCCGTAGCTTCCGGCGGGAAACTGGCAATAGATTTCATCACCGGTAATTGAAACTTTACATTTAGCGATGGGGTTAGTTTTAATGGGGCTATCGCCTTTAATAAAATTTCTGGGGCTTTGTTCGTACCAGCGGAATATTTTACCTGCTTTAGCGTCGTTATCGCTTGAAGAAGAAGGATTAAGATTACTTAAAGCTGCGGTAGCCGGTGAAAAATCAATTTCGATTTCTCCGGTTGCTGAAGGTTTAAGGGAGCGGTTGAATTTAAGCACCAACAAATCGTATGCTTCGTGAACGGGGAGGTTTTCGGGATTAACTGAAAGGAAGACATCCACTAAAGTGAGTGCGCCCAGGTATTGAATGGTGATATCGTCGTTCCAGGTTTTATCGCGTTTAGCGGAATGTTTGCCATCGGGACCGAATGATAGAACTATTCCGACCGCGGTATCGATTGCATAGGATTTGCCCCACGGATCCTTGAGAGTTTCAAGGTTAGCGATATATTTGCCTTTAAGTTGTGATAATTTACTGAGTTTAGCTTTTTCGAGATTATTGAATTTATTGATAGCATCGACGATTGTCTGGCAGTCCTGTTTAGCTTTAGAGCGTTTAGCGTCTTCGCTCATAGCGGCGAATTGCGGAAGCGCGACCGCGACGAGAATACCTATGATCGCGATAACAATCATAAGTTCGATTAAAGAGAAACCTTTTTCTTCGTTAATCAGTCCTGAGGGAGTAATGTAATTCATAAAACCAGCCCTTAACAAATTTTATTAAGCTATGTGAAATAAAAATCAACGTAAAGATTGAAATTATACGAGATTAAAAAACAAAAAAATCATATTTTCAAAAGAAAATTGATTTAGTCAATAGAGATTTTAAAGTAAAACCAATAAAATCATCTATTTTGAAATATGAAAATAAAAATCGATCTCACAAAGCCATCATATAATATATTATATCACGATTATTGAATTAAAGCAAATAATTTTTCACTATTACTAATGATATCATTTTTTTATTGTTCGATAATCTTGATAACGTTGTTTAGCTCACTATATTTTCAATACTTTTATTCTTCTTTCAGTGTTATGTTATATTTTTTAAGCATACGGTAAAGGGTAGAGCGATCTATTTTAAGTATTTCAGCCGCTTTTCCTTTGTGCCAGTTGGTAGATTTCAATATATCGATGATATGCTGGCGTTCGATCTGTTCGAGTGAAGCGTCGGAGAATTCGGAATTATTAATTTTATCGGCGGCGGTATTACCGGAAAAATTAGCGCCGTTCGCGGCATCTTTCGGCTGGCTGACATTGCCGCCGCCGGCGCTATAGAAATCGCTTTTATCGAAATGATTGATATTTATTTCGTTACCTTTAGCGAGTATCATAGCGCGTTCGATCATATTAGAAAGCTCTCTGACGTTGCCTGGGAATGAATAATCCAGGATAAAATCTTTCATTTCATCGTTAATTTTAACGACATTTTTTTTAAATTCGCGGTTAAATTCGCGGATGAAATGTTCGGCAATGGGCATTATGTCTTCTTTTCGTTCACGCAGCGGCGGAATTTTAATAGGGAATACGTTTAAGCGGTAGTAGAGGTCTTCGCGGAAAGCGCCTTCACCGATCATTTTTTGAAGATTTTGATTCGTAGCCGCGATTATTCTGACATCGACGGTTACGGATTTATTGCATCCGATCTTTTCGAACTGTCGTTCCTGAATTACTCTGAGCAGTTTTGATTGAAGGTTAAGGTTCATATCGCCGATTTCGTCCAGGAAGATAGTGCCGCTGTCGGCGAGTTCGAATTTACCGATTTTATCGCCGGAAGCGCCGGTAAACGATCCTTTTTTATGGCCGAAAAGTTCGGATTCCAGGAGTGTATCAGGGATAGCGGCGCAGTTGATTTTAACGAAAGGTTTTTTAATACGGTCGCTATTGTTATGGATAAGTCGGGCCACGAGTTCTTTACCGGTGCCTGACTCGCCGGTTATTAAAACCGTGGTCTTTGAATTAGCGACGCTTGTAATCATTTCAAAAACATTTTTAACGGCCTGGCTGGTTCCGATGAAATTAACTTCGCCGGATATGGATTTAAGCGATATATTTTCCTCGATAAGCCGTGTATGTTCTATAGCTTTTTTAATTAACAATTTAAGCTCGTCAGGTTCGAACGGTTTTAATATATAATCAAAAGCGCCTTCTTTCATGGCTTCGACTGCGTTTTGAACGCTGGCGTAAGCCGTCATCATAATAAGCGGCAACTGGCCGTCTATTTTTTTAAGTTCGCTTAAAAAAGCGATACCGTCCATCTGCGGCATTTTAAGGTCAGAAACTATTATATCGGGCCTTAAAGAAGGGCTGTTATTGATGAAACAAGCCTCCTGAAGTTTAATAAGGGCTTTTTTAGGATCGGTAAAATACACTACTTCATGTCCGTCTTCTTCGAGGCAGAATTTAAGGACCTTACACATATTTTCTTCATCATCGACTATATAAACTAATGACATATCATACCCCTTTCAATGGAAGATACAGGGCAACTTTTGTGCCGTTATTTTCAGCGGATTTAATTTCGATATAGCCGTCGTGTTTTTCAATAATTTGCGATGCGACGGCGAGTCCCAAGCCGGTTCCTTTTTTTTTAGTAGTATAAAAGGGCTGGATAACGCTTTTCAGGTGGGTTTCGTTGATTCCGCGTCCGTTATCTTCGATTATTATAATTATACAATCGCGTTTTGACTGTTTTGATATTATTGAAGTATCTCTTTCACTTTTAATATTTATATCAGAAATTTGATTAGCCATGGCTGCGCTTACAATGAGCGTACCCTGTTTTTGTTCATCGATAGCATCGACCGCGTTAAAAGTAATATTGATAAGCGCTCTTAAAATCTGGTCATAATCTAAACGCAGGTTTAAGTTTAACTGAGTGTGCGGGCTGCCGCTTGAATTTTTTTTAATTATTTCAATATTTTTATTTTCGCTTTTAGCGTACATAGATGTTTTTTGAATAACCTCGTCGATGAGTTCGTCTAAATTAATATCGGAAAGTTTCAAATCTCTATTTTTGGTAAAATCAAGAAGTTCAGACACGAAAGAATTAAGCCGGTCGATTTCTTTATTTATAAAGGAGGCCAGATCTTTTAAACGTGGACTTTCGCCGAGCGCGGATTCAAGGGTGGAAGCGGCTACTTTCATTATTCCGAGGGGATTTTTAACTTCATGCGCCACGTTGGCGGCAAGATGTCCGAGTGCGGCTAATTTTTCTTTTTTAGCCAGTTCGTTCTGGGTATTTTTAAGTTCTATTATCGTTTTTTCGAGCATATTATTCGAGCTAATGAGGTTATTATAAATTTTAGCGTTACTGAAAGCGACCTGGGCCTGATTTAAGACCGTTGTTATAAGCTGGATATCATCATCGTTATATTCGTCTTTCATATATTTATAACTGAGAAAATAAAAGCCGAGTATTATAGTTTCGTGATATACGGGAAATATTATAGATATTTTATATTGAGTTAAAAAATTTAAAAATTCAGCGGATAATTTATCGCTTGAAAGATAATTAACAAAGAGCGGTTCGAACTTCTGGATATTTAAATTAAGCGGGTATATCCGGCTGAAATATGAGATGACATCGTCGATTTTAGGAGGCGCGCCGGGGCCTTTTTCGCCGTAAAGAACTTCGATATCGGCGGCGGGCAGGGTGAGGTTATAAAAAAGTACTGCGTTCAACTTGAAAGTTTCGCCGAAAGTGGTTGAAACGAGTGTTATAATGTCTTGAAACTGAACTAACGCCGAAATTTTACGGGAAAAATTATCAACTATCTGTTTATAGTTAAAGGCTATCTTAAAAATATTAGAATCGATGAAATTTCTGATATAATCGACTATAGGCCGGAATATGATGGCGAATAGAATGAAAAAAAGCGCCATGTAATAGATAGCGTATATGTTATCGATAATCTGAAAGTAATTGAATAAATAAACGGTAGCGGCTATATAAGAAAAAATGAATATAAATAAAAAAAGCGAATAAATCGTGGATTTTTTTAAGATATATAATATATTGGCTATTCTAACTTTTAAAAGAGCGCTGGCGATAAAGGCGACTACGATAAGCGGCGATAGAAGTTTAAGTTTATCCGCGCCGGTCATGCCATAAAGAACGATAAAAGAAAGAAGCGCGTAATTGATTAAAAAACCTGAATATATTAGAATATGCTGCATTTTTTCGTAATATCTGTTGATGATGCGGCCGGAGGACGATGTTTTAAGCCAGAGCATAACCAGTGCGATAAAAGACAGAGAGATATATAAATATTGAATATCAGGATAATTGAATATATAATAAGCGGCGAAGAAGAAGAACGCGGTAAGATAATAGGTGAAAAAGCGCTTCCATGAAATAAAATGTTCTTCGAAACTATCTATAAAGTGGAGATACAAAGGCGGCAGAAGCCAGATGGAAATATCGTCGAAATAGGAAAGGCTTTCGAGCGGGATTATTTTATGCCAGTAGAGCATATTTATTAAATCTTGGATGAAAGGCGAAAGAATGATTATAATAAAAAGCCTGTTAATAACAAGATTCGGCTCTCTTATAAATACGTAAGAGCCGAAAGAGTAGGAAATAATAAAAGCTATGAACGGGATTATATTTTCAAAAATAAACATAATTTAATTTTCACGCGGATCGAGCGCGTCTCTTAAAATATCGCCAAAAATATTAAACGACACTATTAATAAGAGCAGAAAAAACGACGGGAATAATATAACCCAGGGCGCGTTAAAATCGTGTACGCCTGAATAGATCATCTGTCCGATTGTCGGCACTGACGCGTCGGGGCCGAGGCCGAGAAAGGTCAGTGATGATTCGCTCATAATAGTAGCGGCGATTCCTGAAGTGAAAGAAACTATAATCGTGGACGAACAATTAGGCAGTATATGAAGGAATAGAATACGCATATCGCTGGCGCCGTATGAGCGGGCGGCTTCGATATAGGGCAAATTGACTAACTGTATGGCAGCGCTTCTTATGAGTCGCGCGATGGGGGCCCAACTGACTAAAAAAAGGGATATTACTATAGTGGCATATCCCTGGCCGATAGATATGGAAATAGCTATGGCGAGTAAAAGTGAAGGGAAAGCGAGCGTTGAATCGATGAAGCGTGATATTATATTATCGACGAAGCCGCCGTAATAAGCGGCGATTATTCCGAGTATGACGCCTATAATAAGCGCCACTGCGCGGGCGGCGAAGCCTATATAAAGCGATATTTTAATGCCGATAAGCGTTCTTGAAAATACGTCGCGGCCGAGTCTGTCGGTGCCGGCCCAGTTGGATGAATCGGGCGGCGCGAGCATTTTAGTCCGGTTACTCGCATCGACTTTATATGGTATTATATGCTCCGATAAGAGCGCGCACAAAAAAAACGCGGCTATCACGCAAAGCCAGAAAAAGCCTTCAGGCTTGCTTATTATCGTTTTAAACGCACCCAAAATTAACGCACCCCATAAAATATTTATTTAAAGTAAAATCCAGTTTCGACCGGATTAACCGCGATTGAAAATGCAAATTAAGCCTTTTGCGGTTTTGCCTCTTCAAGTATCAATTCCGCGGCTTTAGGAGCAATAGTATTAAAAACCAGCTTGTTATCGTCAAAATCAATGCTGATAGTGATATCTTCTTTAAAATCGCCCATGAGCAGTCTATTAGCGATTTCATTGTCTATATTTTTTTGTATAACGCGTTTCAGCGGGCGTGCGCCGTAATGAACGTCGTAACCGAGCGCGGTGAGATGATCGATAGCTTTATCGCTGATATCCAGGCTGATTTTTTTATTTGAAAGCCTCTTTTGGAGCTCATTAATTAAATTAAGGCATATTTTACGAATATGTTCAATTTGAAGCGGTTGAAAAACGATGGTATCGTCGATACGGTTCAAAAATTCGGGTCTGAACAGTTTTGGAAGTTCGACCAGGATTTTATTTTTAAGTTTTTCGTATTCGATTTTTTTCTCGGTTTCAACGAAGCCGATTCTGGCGATATCGGTAAATTCTTTCGCGCCGATATTAGAAGTCATAATTACGATCGTATTTTTAAAATCGACCACGCGGCCGTGTGAATCGGTAAGCCGCCCATCTTCGAGCACCTGCAGGAGTATATTGAAAATATCGGGATGCGCTTTTTCGATTTCGTCGAGCAATACGACTGAATAAGGGCGGCGTCTGATGCGTTCGGTCAACTGGCCGGCTTCGTCGTATCCGACGTAGCCTGGAGGCGCGCCTACAAGGCGTGAGACGGCGTGGCGTTCCTGAAATTCGGACATATCGACGCGAATGATAGCGGCTTCGTTGCCGTAGATGAATTCGGCGAGCGCCTTGGCCAGTTCGGTTTTTCCGACGCCGGTAAGCCCGAGAAAGATAAATGAGCCATAGGGGCGGTTAGGATCGGATAAACCGGTGCGCGCGCGTCTAATGGCCTGCGCGATCGAGTGGATGGCTTCAGGCTGGCCGATCACGCGCCGCTGGATGTGTTCTTCAAGTTTGATCAGGCGCGAGGTTTCGAGTTCGGTAAGCGTGCCGATTGGAATTCCCGACCAGCGGGCCACAACGGCGGCCACATCGTTAGAGCTTACCACGGCCGATTCGGATATTTGGGCTTTACGCGCGTCCCAGGCTGTTTTAATCGATTTAAGTTTAGCCTGAAGTTCGAGATCACGGCAGTGCATTTTAGCGGCGCGCTCGTAATCCTGGCGTGTAATCGCCTGTTCTTCTTCGAGGCGGACATTGGCCAGATCGTTTTCTATTTCGTGAATATCGGGAGGCGTGACTAAATTTTGAAGGCGCACGTATGCGCCGGCCTCGTCGATTAAATCGATGGCCTTATCGGGCAGAAAGCGGCCGGAGATATAGCGAGCGGAAAGGCGGGCGGCGCTTTCAACCGCGCCGTCGGATATTTTAACGCGGTGAAACATTTCGTAACGATCGCGAAGACCGGTTAAAATTTGTATAGTTTCGTCTATAGAGGGTTCGGAAACGAGTATGGTCTGAAAGCGTCTTTCGAGCGCGGTATCTTTTTCGATATGTTTTCGGTATTCATCCAGGGTGGTAGCGCCTATTACCTGAAGCTCGCCGCGCGCAAGGACTGGTTTTAAAATATTAGCCGCGTCCATCGAGCCTTCTGAAGAACCGGTGCCGACGATGGTGTGTATTTCGTCTATGAACAGTATGATGTTGGACGATTCGCGTATTTCGTCAATAATGGTTTTAAGGCGTTCTTCGAACTCGCCCCTGAATTTAGCGCCGGCTATTATCGACGAAAAATTTAAAAGCAAAACTCTTTTATCGACTAAAGTTTCAGGCACCTGGCCGGTGATGATTTTTATGGCAAGGCCTTCGACTATAGCGGTTTTACCGACGCCGGGATCGCCAATAAGGCAGGGATTATTTTTTGTGCGGCGCGATAAAATATGTATAACGCGCGATATTTCTTCTTCGCGGCCAATGACCGGATCGAGTTTTTTCTGAATGGCTTTCTGGGTAAGATCGACGCCGTAAATATCGCACATGGGCGTTTTGGATACTGAAAGGTTTTCGCGGTTAGTGATGGTAGTAGCGCGGTGAGATAAAAGTATGGGTCTGATTTTTTTCTGAACCTGCACCACGTTTACTTTTAATTTCGAAAAAATACGGGCGGCGATGCCTTCTTCGCACTTTAAGAGGCCGAGAAGAATATGTTCGGGGCTTATAAAACGCTGGCCTAAAGCCTGGGCTTCTTCTACGGCCAGGCGTATGACAAGTTTTGCCAGCGGAGTAAGATCTAAAGAGGTGTTGTATTGCTGGGAACGCTCTTCGACTATATGGTTAACTTCGTCAAGGATGATTTTATAATCGACCTGAAACATTTTAAGTATTTTCGCCGCGATAAAATGTTCGTTTTTAACTATAGCCAGCAGCAAATGTTCCGTTCCGATATAGCCGTGTTTTAAATTACGCGCCTCATCTTCCGAGCAGTTCAATAATTTCTTAGTTTCCTCCGTAAAAAAATCATACATAATTAAACTTATCACCTTTTCTATTTTTAAAGCCTATCGCTTATTAATTAAAAATCATGTAATTATAAATTAATTTTATAAAAACTTCAAGTTATTTTTTATAAAAAATAATAATAAAAATATTGACAATTGACGCTTATAACTTTATAATTATGCCATGGTTAAATTTTCGGTATATAATTATTCACTGAAGATAGGCGTTCTACTTATTATAATCGCCTTTATAGTCGGATTTTTCGGCAATAAATACCAGGCGATTTCATTCGCTCTGGCTTATTATCAGTATCTTTACATACTCGTAATAACTTTTGCGGGAGTCCAGTACGGAATGGTAGGAGGTTTTTTCACTTCCACGCTTATATGCATACTTCACGTTATCGGTTTGAACGTCAATCCGTCGTATTATACTAATAACGCGGCCCCCGTGCATTATAATTTTCAACTGGTTTTTTTCACTTTGATGGGGCTGATATCGGGTTTGAGTTACGATATAATGGGCAGGCAGTGCGTTAATCTTAATAAAAACATAGCGGAGCTGAATAAAAAACTTCTGGCGCAGGCGTCTTCGCCGCATAATGGCCATGAAAGCGTTTCACAGCAGATAATTCAACCCGTGGATACCTCGATTAAATATTATAATTTTTTACTTAAATTCAGCAGAAATTTAGCCGCGGCTAAATCTGTAGAGGATATCTACGAAGTTCTTCTTAAATCTCTGGCTATAGATTACGCGATGAAAGAAGTCGCGCTTTTTACCGTTTCCGAAAAAGGCAGGGTGCTCGGCTGCGCGTTTAAAAAAAATCTGGCGCATATTGAAAAAGTAGAAGAAACCTTCATTAATTTCGGCGAGGGAATAATAGGCAAATGCGCCGTTAATCATCAATTGATATTTAACGACGTTTCCGATAAGACGACTGACTGGCAGGTCGCGATTCCGCTGGTCGCCCATTCGGGGCTTCACGCGGTTATCGGTGTAGCCAGGTGTCGTATGATAGGAATGGTCACAAACGAAGACACTCAGTATATATCGAAACTAGCCGAAATAGCTTCATGCGCAATTGAAAGTTATATTCCAAAAGACGCTAAAGATAGATCTTAATTATATTTATATCGAAATCATGCGCAGAACAACATTTTATATTCGGGGTTAGACGCCATAATCCGCCTTAATTTTTCGATAGCGGAAGATTCGAGTTGTCTAACTCGTTCGCGGGATATTTGAAGCATTTCAGCGACCTGCTGATGAGTTTTATAAACGTTGTCGCCGAGGCCGAAGCGCAGCATTATAGTTTCCTGTTCGCGAGGCGTGAGATTATTTGAAAGAAGGTTTTGTATCTGTTCTGAAGCGATAAACGAAACCGCGACGTCTTCCGGTTCAAGATTATCCCGATCGGTTATAAAAACGTTAAAGCAGTTTTTGTCGATTAATTTTTCTATCGAACAACTGTCGTCGAAAAACTGCATTAAATCTTCGACTCTATCTTCTTTAATTTTAACGACGGCCGCCACTTTTTCCCTGTCGAGTTCGCCGGTGATATTAATTTCTTCGTTCACGGCTTTTTTCAGCCTGTTAACGGTTTTAGAAACGTTAACGGGTATTCTAATCATTCTTCCTTTATTTTCAATAGCGCGGATTATTTCCTGTTTTATCCAGAAAGTGGAGAAGGTGGAAAATTTAAATCCTAACGAAAGGTCGAATTTTTTGATGCTCTTGATAAGGCCGATATTGCCTTCCTGGACTAAATCTAAAAACATGAGTTTATTATGGGCGTAGCGTTTAGCTATCGAAACGACTAATTTAAGGTTAGCTTCGATAATTTTACGATAAGATTTCATATCGCCTTTTTGTGCAAGGGTGAAAAGGTTGGCCATTTCTTCTTCCGAAATGGGTTCGGTCTGTCTGATATCCGTGAAATAGTTTTCTACGAGCGAGTCGTAATAGCCGGCTCTGTCGATAGTTGACATGCTGAATCACTTCCTTTGATTAGTGCTGCGTCTAAATGTTACATCTTATACTTCAAAAATACTGCGTTAAAACTGGCCATTATTATATATTACCCTTTCGGAATATTTTTGCCATTATTTATACCCTTAAATAAGATTCTTGACTTTTAATTAAAAATGTGTGATAATTAAACTGAACTATTATGCATTATAATAATCTATTTTCATTCAATAAACTCGAATACGTTACGGGCAGAAAAAAGCCCGATGTAGGCTGCATTTTATGCGCCATCAACGAAAAAGATCCGCGCGTCGAGCGGCTCGAAGTTTATAGAAACGCGTTTTTTCTTATCAGCGTTAATCTATATCCGTTCAACGTAGGGCATCTGCTCATATTTCCGCTGCGCCACATCGAGACCATCGTTGAGTTAAGCGACGACGAGGCTTTGCAGTTGCATCATTTGACCAATCTTTCAATCGAGGTATTGAGCGAAGTTTATTCGCCCGGCGGATTCAACGTGGGTTACAATATCGGCGCCTGTTCCGGGGCTTCCATCGAACATCTGCATTTACATATAGTTCCCCGCTACTCTCGCGAATTAGGCTTTATAGATATTCTCGGCGGCGCCAAGTTAGTAGTCGAGCATCCCGAAGTTACGACTAAAAAATTAAAAGAAGCTTTTCAAAAAAGGAATTTAACTTAAAATGAAAACTCCAAGACAGCTTATTAAATTATTTTTCGGCACTTTATTATTCACTTTTTTAACCGTCGTTCTCTCGGCTTATATTTTCGCCAACACTTTTTTAAAGCATTACTTACTAAGCGAATTAAGCAGGGTTTTTCCGGCCGAGCTTAAAGTGGGCTACCTCGCCTCAGATTTATTTTCCTATATATCGATGAAAAACGTTTCATTCAAAAGCGATCCAGGCAAAACCCGTAAAAGCCCGGCTGATAACACCGCTGAAGTCACATTCGAATCGCTGTCGCTTAACGGGTCGATTTTTGATATAATTTCAAAAAAATCCGATTTAGTTCTCAATTTTAAAGGTCTGGATATTAAGTTAAAATCGGACGGGCGTAAAATATACTTTCCTGATAACCTGGGGCTTAATGAAATCGATATAACCTCGGCCGGCGGAAGCGTTTTATTGAATTTTTTTAAAATAATAGTTTTTAAAGAGTGTAACATCACTCTCGAAATTTATAACGCCGAATTCAGCGAGCTCATTAAAACTTTATCGCTTAATAAATTCAGCGCGAATATGCGCTTAACCGACAGCGAAAAACTTAAATTCAGTATAATCAGCGGATTTGAGTATAACGACGAAATTATCAAACTTGAAAATATATCTTATGAAGGCGCTCTGAATATCAACGACATGGTTCTAAGCGGAAAACTCAGCGTTAATGAACTCGGCGCTCCTAATTCTATAATCTTAAAAAATTTGCCGATCAATTTCGACGCGAAGTTTTCAGGCAATTACGATTTTACTTTATTTCTTTCAAAACTCGACCAAAAAATATCCGATTATTTATCCGGCCTCGCTAACTTTAAAATTTCATCCGGCAGTTTAACCGCGCGTGCGCCTTTTTATGGTCCCCTGACGCTCAGCGCCATAAACGGCGGCCTGGAATTCAATCCGGCGGCTTCTAAACTTCTGTTAAAAGACTTTTCAGCCCGCGCATTTAATTCGCATATAGATATCAGCGGCGGCGTTGAGTTAACTTCGCACGAAGTAAACTTATCGTTCAAATCAAAAGAATTCATCGCGCCGTTTGGCGTGAAAAATTTCGAGACGCTTGAAATAGCTTTAAGCCCCGAGATAAGCGTTACCGCGAATTATAAAACGGGCCTCGGTTCGTTGATTTCATCCACGCCAAGGATAAATATAGTCAATTTCAAAAGAAAAATATTAGCCGTTCTAAACGAAGTTACGGCCGAAGTTGCAATCGATTCGGCAAAAAATATTTTCAAATTAGAGCGGTTCGGCTGTTCGCTTAAATCAGGAAATATGTCGGCCGCCCTTAACTACGATATTCCATTAAACATTATAGACGGCACCTGCGAGGCGCGCGGAATTGAAATTGCCGATATACAGGATTTATTAAGACATTTTGGACTCATAATCGACGAACGAATTAACCTGAAAAAATTCAGCGCCGCTTATCGATTCGATTTAAAGAATTATAAAAATTCGTCGGTTAAGGGCGCATGCGATATCGCCGGCTACAATCTGCTTTCCAGAGACTTCAGCGTTAAGGAATTCGATTACGAATATAAAAACGGGACCGTTTATTTCAATAAAATTATATTCGATTCGCCTCACGCCACAAGATCTAACGGCGCTTCAGGCAGCTTTAATACCGCTGATGGGGGTTTTTCGTTTGCGGCCAAAGATTTTCTGGCCGATCTTTCAAGCGCCGGCAAAAATTGGAGCGGCCTTTACGCGGTGAATATAAATTGTGAAGGCAGCCCTAAAAAATACAATCTTGATTTCAAGGCTAACGTTAAGCAGGTAAAATACAATTCTAAACCGCTTAGTTTTTCCAATCTGTCAGGCCGCGTCATTAAAAGCGGCGACGGCTATATTCTCGAAAATATAACACTCGACGACGATATAAAGGTAAAAAAAGGCTCGATCGATAAGAATTATAACTTCAATATAGACGCTTCGCTTTACGAAGTCGGCGTCAACCGGATTAAAAATTTTGCGGCTAATGAAAAATTTTCGGCTTTAAGCGGCTTTATCACCGCGAAAATAAATGCGTCAGGAAACCTTTATGATCTCGACAAAATCACCACCAGCGCTGAAATCAGCAAACTCGCCCTTATATACGATAAAATTAAAATCGCCAATAATTCAGTCATTAAAATTAAAAACAAAAAGACAAGGTTCGATTTTGACAGCTTTAACGCCTCGGTAAACGGTCATTCGGTTAAAATCGACGGATTCACCGATTACGCCGGTTCCGGCGAGGTAGCGATCAAACTTAAGCTCGAAGACACCGATCTTAAAATACTGAAACTCTATGCAGGCGATTATATCGACGATATAAGCGGCAGGTTCGGCGTCGAAGGCAAGCTGAGCGGTTCATTAAACGATATTAAATTCGACGGCTCAGCCTCCGCGGATGCAAAAAATATCAAAATAAAAGGCCTGGATATGCCGATTGGCGAATTTAACATTTCGCTCGAATCTAAAAACTATGATATCACGGTAAAAAAAGGCTCGATGAAATTCGC
This sequence comes from bacterium UBP16_UBA6123, assembly GCA_002423385.1. GTDB lineage: Bacteria > Muiribacteriota > UBA9980 > UBA9980 > UBA9980 > UBA9980. The sequence goes on along the minus strand of DIVV01000165.1, from coordinate 17,318 downwards.
CGGCACCGATTGGGAAATCGGGGGAAAAGCTTTTATCAATTACAAAGAATCGCCTATTTTTCTAGACCTGGCGTTCGAATGTAAAAATCTTAAATTAGACCTTAAAGAAAAAGGGATAATAGAAGGCGCTTCGAAGCTCGGGCTGAAGGGCGAAATCACCAAACCGCGCCTCTACGGATCATGCCGGATAAGCAAAGCAAAAATAGAACTGGACAGCGCCATGTTTAAAACTAAAAAAGAACCGGTTAAAGTAGGCCCGGTCGAGTTGGACATAATAATATTCGCCGATAAAAACGTATGGCTTTCAAATAATTTCATAAACGCCGAATTAAAAGGCAAATTCAATATAAAAACGGTCAAGGAAAATCTCGCATATACAGGCGATATCGCCACCGTACGAGGCGTGGTTAATTTTAACGGACACGAATTCAAAATCGACAACGGCAAGCTGCAATTCAACGACAATCCGGCTTTCGATCCGCTTTTTAATATCGACGCGCACACTAATATCGATATATTTAAAATAATGCTCAGAATTTCGGGCAGCACTTCAAAGCCGTTATTCACTCTAACGAGTCAGCCGGCGCTCACGCAGCCGGAAATCACGGCGCTTTTAACTACCGGTCGCGCTCAAAACGATATGAACTCAAAAGAGGCCGCTTCGATGCCGGCTAAGATGTATGCCGATTATCAAAAGGAGAAGGCGCTCGGTGGAATTAAAAAATCACTTCAGAAAGGGCTCGATTTAGACGAGCTTTCCGTGAAGACGAGCGGCACCGACGAAAAAGGCCGCCGCATAGATAACAGCGTTACGGTCGGAAAGTACGTCAACGATAAACTTTTCGTTAATTACACCGAGACTAAAGAACAGGATAACGCCGAAAAAGTGAAAAGCTATAAATTCAACTATAAATTAAATAAAAATACAGATCTCGACATTAAAGAAAGCAACGCCGACGGTTCTTCGGTAGGCGTAAAAGTTAAGCGTGATTTTTAATGACACCCGATTTTAATAAATTAAAAAGGATGATGTGACAATGAGCGGCAGAAAAGTATTGTTGGCCATATTGGACGGTTTCGGCTATAACGAATCTAACGATTTTAACGCGGTGCGTTCGGCTAAAACCGAATTCATATCTAAAATTTACGATAAAAAAGAATATCCGTTCACTCTTATTAAAACTTCAGGAATGGCCGTGGGTCTGCCTGAAGGCCAGATGGGCAATTCCGAGGTCGGTCATATGAATATAGGCGCGGGGCGCGTCGTTTACCAGGATTTTACCCTCATCAATAAAAGCATCGAAGACGGCGATTTTTATGATAATCAGGCGATTAACGCCGCCATAGACAACGCCGTTAAAAATAACGGCGCGCTTCATTTAATGGGCCTTCTTTCAGACGGCGGAGTGCATTCGCATATCAATCATTTATTCGCCATTATAAGGTTGTGCGCGCGTAAAAATTTAAAAAACGTATTCCTGCATGCATTTATGGACGGCCGCGACACTTCGCCGACCGAAGGCAAAGGCTATTTAAAACAGGCGCAAGATTTCATGGCGCAGACGGGAGTCGGCAAAATAGCCACGATAATCGGACGTTACTATGCCATGGATCGCGACAAGCGCTGGGACCGTATCAAAATAGCTTACGAAGCGCTTACCGGCGGCGCGGGCGAAGCTGTGAAAGAAAACCGTATACAGGAAACCATTGCGGCCTGCTACGATAAAAAGGAAACAGATGAATTTATACTGCCTAAAGTAATAGTTGACGAAACGGGCGAGCCGGTAGCTAAAATTAAAGATAACGATTCGGTTTTTTTCTTTAATTTCCGCGCCGACCGCACACGCCAGATGACTCTTGCGCTGACGAAACCGGCGGGCGAATTTGGCGACTTTGAAAGAAAAATTGTCGTATCGAATTTATTTTACGTTACCATGACGCAATACGACGAAAAATACAAATTTCAAGTCGCCTATAAACCGCGCCTGCTTAAAAATATACTCGGCGAAATAATATCGGGCCGGGGTTTAAAGCAGCTCAGAATAGCCGAAACCGAAAAATACGCTCACGTCACTTATTTTTTCAACGGCGGCGAAGAGAAGGTTTTCGCGGGTGAAGAGCGCGTTTTAGTGCAGTCGCCCAAAGTCGCCACTTACGATTTAAAGCCGGAAATGAGCGCTTATGAAGTCACCGAAGAGCTTTTGAAAAAAATCGATGAAAATAAATTCGACCTTATCGTTTTAAATTACGCGAATTGCGACATGGTAGGCCACACCGGAATACTCGCGGCGGCCGAAAAAGCGGTCGAGACTATCGACAAATGCCTGCCGCGCATTATAGACCGCTTTCAGAAAGTGACGGGCGGAGTAGTTATAGTGACCGCCGATCACGGAAACAGCGAACAGATGATTGATTACGAAACAAGACAGGCATTCACCGAGCATACCACATTCGAAGTGCCATTCATAGTTTTCGACGCGGAAAACAAAGACCTGAAACTGCGTTCAGGCGGCAAACTCTGCGATATCGCGCCAAGCATATTAAAATTAATGAATATTGAAAAACCGGCTGAAATGGAAGGCGTCAGCCTGATTTAATTCATCACTGATTTTGCGCCGTCATGGCGTTTTCTTCTTCGAAATAATCTTTTATATCTTCAGCGCTGTTCATATTGGACAGCGCTATTAAATTTGCGATACTTGAAGTTTCGCCGGTGATTTTATGTTTTAATTTATTTACGACTCTTTTAAACGCTTCGACTACTTTCGGGTCGAATTGCGTTCCAGAGCATTTATCGACTTCTTTGAGCGCCTGCTCGAATGAAAGCGCCGTTTTATAAACGCGCGCGGTCGTCATTACGTCGAAGCTGTCGGAGAGATTAATAATACGCGCGCCGAGCGGTATGTCTTCGCCGCTGAGCTTGTCGGGATAGCCCGTGCCGTCGTATTTTTCGTGATGATGATAGGTAAGCGGCGCTATTTTCTTTAAAAAATCGACTTCATTCATTATCGTAAGGCCCAGTTTGGGATGACTGGATATCATGCTGAACTCGTCGTCGGTGAGCGAGCCTTTTTTTTGCAGTATAACTTCGGGTATTCCGATCTTGCCGATATCGTGCAGAAGCCCCGCAAAACGAATAGTTTCGATTTCTTCTTTGGAAAGTTTCAATTCTTTGGCTATCGCGACGGAATATTCCATAACGTTTTTAGAATGGCCGTGCGTGTAATGGTCTTTAGCGTCGATGGCGGCGGAAAGCGCGGTGATAGTGCTGGTGTAGTTTTTCTGCATGTCGCCGTACAGCCTGGCGTTTTCAATGGCGATTGAAGCGTGCGAGGCGAGCGTTTGAAGAAGAGTTATTTCGGACTGCGAAAAATAATGGTACTTATTAAAAAAACACAATATAACTCCGCGGCCGTGGCCTTTAATAATAAGCGGCACGGCGATTATCGAAACGAGCCCGAGCGATTTTATATAATTTTTATCTTTTACGGTGTCGTTTTCGGCTATATTAAAAACCGTTACCGGTTCGCGCTTTTTAATGGCCTGGCCTGATATTCCCTCGTCTATTTTGATGCGCTGCGTTTTAAAATAGTGATCGGTCACGCCGTATGAAGCTTTAATTACAAGCTCGTGCGTATCTTCGTCGAGGAGCCTTAAAAAGGCTACCTTCGCGTCGATAAGCTGCGCCGATATGGATACTATCAGTTCGAGAACTTTATCTAAATCGAGAGTCGATGTTATGGTGCGAGATACTTCGAAAAGCATCGACATTTCTTTAACTTTTCGTTCCATAAGTTCGTATGACCGGGAGTTTTCTATGGCTATGGCCACCTGCGAGGCGAAGGTCGAAAGCGTTCTCATATTATCTTCGCTGAATCCGGTTTCGGTAGTCGAGCTCACGTTTAAAAGTCCTTTGATCTGACCTTTAATAAAGAGCGGAAGCACGAGGTAAGATTTGATCGTATGCGATTTTACCTCGATATCTTCGTAGCCATCGCTGACTTCATAATCGATTGAAATATTATCGCGTGAAACGTATTTTTTAGTCATATCGCTATATGAGTTTATCACTATATCACAAACGCTGTCAATAGTTGAATTGCTGAGGTTTTCACTTGAAATAATATTGAGTTTAAAATTATTGTTGTCTTCTTCGATAAAAAAGGCGCCGACGGAAAAGTCCATTAAATCGGACAACGCGTCCATAACGAGTTTGAAAATTTCGGTATGCTTGAGCGTGGAATTAAGCGCCTTGCCTATCTCGTTGAGTTTAAGCAGTTCGTTAATCCGCTGCTTTTCGACCATGTTCAACTGGGAAACAGTTATGGCATTAGCCGCCTGGCTGCCGAAGAGCATAAGCGTTTCAAGGTCGGATTCGTCGAATATTTTTATGGAAGAAGTGACGTTGATTACTCCGATGGATTCATTAGAAGATATCAACGGGACTGAAATGCCTGAGCGCACGTTAGCGCGTTCGGAATAATCGCCGAACGGCGGAAAATACTTTACCGTATAATTGCTGTATTCGGCCTGTGCTATATGGCTTTTAAACGATTCGTGAATTGAAATGATAGGCAGGCATTCATTGGCGGCAGAACCCGCGGTGCCCTTGCCGCGCTTGATGCGCATTTTTTTAGCGTCGATTTCTTCGGGCAGGTTGCGGGCGGCCTCTATATATAACTCGTCGCTTTTTTTATCGAGCAGCAGGAGCGCGCCGCCGTCGCCGCCGACTTCGAGTATAGCCATATCGAGTATATATTCGATAAGTTTTTCATAGCTCATCTGGCCTGAGCTCATCGCGCGAGTAACGTCGAGAAGGCTTTTGAGCGATTGAACGTTTCTGGCGAGCGAATTCTGAGCGCTTAAGACATTTTCGTATAGTATGGCGTTATAAATAAATGCCACAACGTTATTGACTATTATCGAAAAGTTATTGACCTGCTCCGTCTGAAGTTTGCGGACTTTATGCGAAAATAAATAAACCATGCCTATATTATGATTTTTAATCGTAAGCGGCGTGGATATAAGTTCGGTTACGAAATCGATTTTAGAAGCAGGAAGAACGGCGTTGCGAAGCTCGTCCTGATTGATTATTTTTATCTTATGGCTCAGATCGAAAGTTTTATCGATGCCGGCGTATTTTTCGCGTATCATATCGATCATATTATTTAGAAAATAGTTTTCCACGCGGCGTTTCGAATGAAAATAAACCGAGTAGCGGTCGGCGATAAAAAGCGCGGCATAATCGTAATCGATAGTTTTCTGGATTATTTTATACATCTCGCGCCATATTATAGCCGGGTCTTCGACCGTTTTAATATTGGCTATTACGTCGTTGACAAGATTTATATTCGTTATTTTATCCTCGAGTTCGTGATTCAAAAGAGACAGAAGCATCTTGCCCTTTTTATTGCGGCCGAGATCGAGCTCACGCTCTTTAAGGGCCTCGCTAAGGACTTCGACTTCTTTTTTTAGCTGTTCGTTCTCATGTAAAATTTCGAGGGTTTTTTTATAATTATCTTTCATTGATTTCTCCGAAACTGTTTTAAATCTCCGTTTTCATTATAGCACACGCGGTTGCGACCGCTGTGTTTGGCGTGATAAAGCGCGTCGTCCGCCGATTTAATTAAAGAATCGCAGTCGCGCGAATCGCCCGTGGTAAACGAAGTTACTCCAACTGAAACGCTGACTTTCAAAGATAAATTTTCATTTTTTGATTTCACCATAAAGTTATTGTTTTCTATCGTGTCGCGGATTCGTTCGGCCAGCTCGAGCGCGCCCTGCTGGTCGGTTTCGGGCGCTACGAGTATGAACTCCTCCCCGCCGTAACGGGCGACGATATCTATTTTACGGGCTTCCTCTATTAAAATGCGGCCGACCGCGCGCAGAACGTCGTCTCCGGCCTGATGCCCGTACATATCGTTAAAGGATTTAAAATGGTCGATATCGAGCATGATCACAGACAGCGCTAAAGAATAACGCCTCGCGCGCTGTATTTCGGTGTTTAAATGCGAATAAAAATATCGGTAGTTAAAAACTCCGGTCATGCCGTCTATCGAGGCGAGGCGCTCTACTTCATTGTACAGTCGGGCGTTTTCGACTGCCGTGATAATGTGGTTGGATGCTAAAGTTAAAAATCTTATAGCGCTTACGCTGAGTTTTTCGAGTTCGCCGCCTGATGAAAATAAGCCCAGGTAGCCGTAAATGTTATTATTATAATTAAGCGAAAGCCACATCGACGATTCCGCGTTGAGTTTGAGTTTTTTTTCGGATTCATCGTCGTTGAATTTAGGCGTTTCTTTAATTATCGAAAAGCCGGAAACGTCTTCATTTAAATTTTCTTTGAGCTGCTCGAGCACTGCGTTGAAATTAGATTCGAGATCGAAGCACTTATATGAGCCGGCCGCTATAATTTTAAAATGCGAGCGTGAAATAGCTATTACCGGCACTATATTCTGAAAATTCTGGCATATGCATTTGAGTGAAATTCTTAAAATGCTTTCCATATCTAAAGTTTTATTGATGGCATTCGACAGTTTATGAAGAAATTCGAATCCGTTTTTCTGCATTTTAGTTTCGTTAAATAAAAGTTCGCGCTCATAGATTATTGAAATCGGCGTAGAAATAGCCTCTACAAGGTTCGCATCTATCTTGCTTCCGATTATATCGCAATTTTTGATGTAAAGTAAAAGCATTGCGCTCAGCCGCGAATTGACGAATAATGGAAAGTAGAGATAACTCATTTGATCGTCTGAGCCCTCAGGTATTACATGACGTGAAATATCAAAAATGTTATCGTTTTTAAACTCGAATTTCTGCGATGATAAAACTTTTTGCACCCTGGTTTTACTGAGCTTATATTGAAATCCGTGTTGAATATTAAATTCCCTGTCGGTCGGATTATAAATTACGACCGAAGCGCCCTCTATTTTAAGATGATTTTCAAGTATTATAAATATTTTCTTGAAGGCCTCACTCAATGAAAGCGAACCTGCCAGAGCGCTTAAAAGCTCGTTGGTTATAAATATTTTTTCGAATCCTGACATGATAATTAACCTACCTTTACTACTACAAAAGCGATATCGTCGTCATAATTATCTTCTTTGCCGCAATGACGGATCAGTTCGGCCGTTATGGCCTCTTTTAGCCCGGCGCAATCCGAAGCGGCCAGACTCTTAACGAGCCCGCACAGGCGATTGCGGCCAAAAACTTCGCCGGCGCGGTTTTTTAATTCGACAAGGCCGTTGGAATACAGCAGAAGAATATCGCCTTTGTTTAATATAAGAATACCCTCTTTAAAATCGGTGTTTTTCATAACGCCAAGCGGCGTGTTGCGCGATTCGTGAACGACGGCGCTGTCGCCTTCTTTTATGTAGTGAATCACCGGGCAGTGGCCTGCGTTAGAAAAGGCGGCGCGCCCGCCGGCCGGCGAAATTTGAAGCAGAAAAAGCGTTATGAAATTATAAATATCGATATCTTCGCAAATCAAATTATTAAGGTCGAATATGATTTTACGCAATTCGCCGCCAAAGGAGCAGACCGTTTTAAGCTGAGCGCGAAACATCGCGGATGTTATGCCGGCCTGTATCCCGCGGCCGCTCACGTCGGCGACGGCTACATTGATGTAGTTATTCGGCGTGGTGAATATATCGATAAGATCGCCGCCGCAATTAGCCGCCTGTAAGTAATTGTATGCGATCTGAATTCCGGGCATCTCGATTTCGCGCGACGGGGTTAATATTTTGTAAACGGACTGTTTATACTCTTGAAAATAATCATGGCTATCGACGGCCGATTTTTCGCCGCATGATTGGCAAATATCGGCGGCGGAATTTAATTCGATATCGCCGGCGGTATTTGTTGCGCCTGAAGCGGCTTTCACCATGGCGGTTTCGTTTAAATCGCCCGCGACGGCGGCTGAGTGTCCGGTTTCGCCGGGCGAATCGAAAGTTTCGTTAACGCTCTGCACCTTGATAATATTAAGCGCCAGAGAGAAAAAATTGGCAAGCATCCACATTAATTCATATTCGTCGTCATTGAAGGAAAGCCTGTTGAATTTATCGTATAAAACCACCGCGCCGCATACCAGGCCGGAAACTCCGCTGAAAGGTATGACGGCCAGTTCTTCGCAGGACTCGAATATATTTTTACGGAAGAAAGGCTCATTTTTCTCTACTACGGCGCCTATCAGTCCGTAACCCGACGGCAGCCTGTAAGTGGATGCGAACCCGTCGCCGAATCCGGTGCAGTCTTCTACGAACAATTCTTTTTTATGGTGGTTAATTCCTAAAATAGCGGCCTGATCAACTCCGAATATGTGGCAGTAGGCTTTAAGCGTAACGCTTAAAAGTTTTTCGTATGAATTAAGGCAGATAAGCGAATGGCTTAATTCGAGCACCCTGGAAAGCCGGCCGGCTTTTTCGATAAGCCCGTTTTTTTCGAATTTTAAATCGCTTATCAGCTTCTGCATTTTCTGGTTGACTGAAAGCGTTTTTAATGAAAGCGCGCTCATGTGGGCGATGATATTAATCGATAAGAGCTCCTGGCGGCTGAGTTCAAATTCATCAGCGGAGAATATCGCAAATATTGAATATATTTTATTTTCCAGAAATACCGGCAGGATGAGCGAGCCTTTAAGATCATTTTTATTCCGGCCCCGCTCCTGATGGACGATTTCATCCGGCTGACCGTGATGCTCGAAGTCGATTAAGCCGGAAACGTTAAACCCGCCGCGCGGCTGAGCGGATTCGCCCATAAAATATTTTACGATAAAAGGCTCGATATATTCGCTGAGACGGACAAAAACATCTTCGCTCAGCCGGCCGCGGGAATTGATGTTAAACAGATAACGCCCGCCCGGCTCGGTTGTAACGCAAACGGCAATGTCGGCTTTAACGAAACCGCTTAAAAACGATTGTATCGTCTTAAAAACCTGCTTTTTACCCGATATTAAACCGAACTTCTGAATCAGCTCGGATATTTTATTGACTTCCGACATCATACGCCCCGAATCGACAATTTTTGTGTAACGAGATTATACTATATTTCGCTCACATATTCAACTATAAATTCGGATAAAATTAATATTTAATAAAATTTTAATAAAGTTATAAAAAACAGTTGCAAAATGTATATTGGCTGTGTTATAATAAAACGATTAAAGCATAAAGAAAAAGACAGGAGGAGGTGAACTAATGCCACGTATTAAATCACAAATAGCTCGTCTTAAAACCAATAACAGAAATAACGTAATTAACAAAGCGAGAAAATCGCAGTTAAAAAACGCTATAAAAAAATTCGAAGCGGTTTTAGCTACGAACAATAAAGATGAAATAATAAAAGCTTCGAAGCAGGTTGAAAGCGTTATCGATTCAACGGCGCGTAAGGGCACGATACACAGAAATAAAGCGTCGCGCACCAAATCAAGACTTCAAAAACAAATCAGCAAAGTTGTTGACGCTAAATAATTATTTTATCGAATATTATCTTCAGGCGGGCGTTTTACGTCCGCCGAAAATTAAGCCTATTAAAATCGAACCGATTTTGATAGGTTAGTTTTTAATAAGTTGTTTTAAAATTTTATTCTGGAGGGAAAAAGATGACTAAACTAAAACAGGTTTATAAATGCAGTCTTTGTGGTAATATTGTTGAAGTGTTGCATGAAGCCGGCGGCGAATTAGTATGTTGCGGTAAAGCCATGGCTCTGCTTGCGGAAAATACCGTCGATGCCAGCCGCGAAAAACACGTTCCGGTTATCGAAAAAACCGATACCGGATTTTTAGTTAAAGTCGGCTCGATAGCCCATCCCATGGAAGAAAAACACTTCATCGAATGGATCGAGTTAATCGCAGATAATAAAATTTACAGAAAACACCTTAAACCGGGCGATGCGCCCGAAGCCGAATTCTGCATAAAAGCCGCAACTGTCGAAGTTCGCGAATATTGCAATCTGCACGGCCTCTGGAAAGCGTAATCACATGAAAAAATCAAAAGTGACGGTCTTAAAGGTTAAACCGGAAAGCATATTAAGCGATATCGACCGGCTGATGTGTATGGCCGATTTTAAAAAAACCCTGGATATTAAAGCCGGCACTATATTAAAAGATAACATTTCATGGCATTTCCCGATGCCCGGCGCAAACACCACACCATGGCAGCTTGAAGGCGTGACGCGCGCGCTTAAAATGCACGGCTATAAAGATATCGTATGCGTCCAGAATAAAACCGTCGTGACCAACGCTTTTAAAGGCGAAGACCTTAACAAATACCTTCCAATATTCAAAGATTATAATATTCCCGTCCTTTATAACTTCAAAGACGAAGACATGAAGTGGGTCGTTTATAAGCCTGAATTTAAAACGCTCGTGCTGCACGACATTTTTCCTGAAGGCATAATGGTGCCCGATTACTTTTTCGGCCGCAATATCATACACCTTCCCACGGTTAAATGCCACATATATACTACCACGACGGGCGCCATGAAAAACGCTTTCGGCGGATTGCTCAATACCCGCCGCCACTATACGCATTCCTGGATACACGAAACCCTCGTTGACCTGCTGGCGATCCAGCGCGAAATACATACCGGCGTATTCGCCGTGATGGACGGCACGACCTGCGGAAACGGCCCCGGCCCGCGCACTATGTTTCCCGTCGAAAAAGATTATATGCTGGCTTCCGACGATCAGGTGGCCATAGACGCCGTGGCGGCCAAAATGATGGGATTCAACCCGATGGATATAGGCTATATAAGGCTTGCCGACGATCGCGGCCTCGGAAACGGCCGTCCTGAAAATATAGAAATCATTGGCCAAGACATATCCAATATCAATTTTAAATTCAGCGTTGGCGATAACTTCGCAAGCAGCGTCGGCGATGTCATGTGGTTCGGCGCGCTGAAAAATTTCCAGAATTTTTTCTTCAGAACGCCTCTGGTTAATTTATTCATATTCGCTTCCGAATTTTATCACGATTATATGCGCTGGCCGTTCGTTGACAGTAAAAGCTATAATAAATGGCTTGTTGAATCCAAATGGGGCCATTTATTTAAAAAATATTAAGATGCCCGATTTATCCGTAAAAAAAGAAAAAGAAACGATTAATTTAATTATATTCGAAAACGCGGTTAATCGCTTCAGCATAGCTTATCTTCTTTTCATACTTGAAAAAAATAATGCAGCCTGGTATTTCAAGCTGCATTATTTTAAAAACGCGGCCGATATCCGGGTAATTTTTGATAATGCCGATATCATTTCGCGGCCTTGCGTTTTCATGTTTTCTTTTATGAGCTCGCTTTTATGCGAGGTTGCCGATACCGCCGCTGAAATTAAAAAACAGGCTGCCGCTAAAGGCGTATGCGATAACATTTTGTTGATCGCCGGCGGCCCGCACGTCAGCGGCGATGCGGAATCTGGACTTAAAATAGGCTTCGAGCTGATTTTTAAAGGCGAAGCCGAAGCCAGTTGGCCCGATTTCATTACCATAGCTACACAATGCTTATCTACAGGTAATTTCAAAGAAACAATACTTTCAAATTATAGCTCGTTTATCGTTTCGGATAACCGGCCGGTCGTTCTCGACGATTTTCTTCCCTTCGGCGATATCTACTCTTTAGTGCCGCCTCTTGAAATAATGCGCGGCTGCTTTTTCAACTGTAAATTCTGCCAGACGGCTACCTGCGCAGTTAAATACCGGAGCTTTTCATCGATTGAAAAATTTTGCGCCGAATACCGGCGACGCGGTTATAAAAGACTGTGCTTTATCTGCCCGTCCGCATTTCATTACGGAGCCGAAACGCCGTCACGCCCGAATATCGCCGCTATCGAAGCTATCCTTGAAACCGCCAGCGGCAAATACGGCATTAAATTTATCGAATATGGAATATTTCCTTCCGAATCAAGGCCTGAAACGATTACCGACGAAACCGCCGCGCTCATCAAAAAATACTGCAGCAATAAAAGAGTTTCAATTGGCGCGCAGTCGGGCGATCCCGCGCGGATATTAAAATTAAGCCGCGGCCACAGCCTCGATACGGTTTATAATGCCTGTGAAATTTTACGCCGGCACCATCTGGCGGCCGTTATCGATTTTATTTTCGGATTTCCGGGAGAAACTGAAGATGAGCAGATGAAGACTCTTGCGGCAATTAAAGATATACACAAAAAGTTCGGTTCGCGTATTCAAACCCATTTTTTTATGCCGCTTCCCGCTACGCCTTTATACTATTCTCAACCTTCGCCAATTGCTCCGGCTGCGCTGGCTCTTCTCGAAAAATACTGCTCGGGCGGCATCTGCACCGACTGGTACAAAGAAGGCATCGGGCAGTCCTCGAGAATTTGCAAAATCCTCGAGGAGCTGCGAAAATAGAATCGCTGCGCTTATTTCGCGCAAGAACCTCCGCCGCATTTCATTTTAGCCGGAACACTCTTCATTTTATCCTGAAAACATGAACCGCTTTTGCACTCCATTTTTTTATCGGCGCAACAGCCGGATTTCACTTTTTGACCGCAATCCGATTTTTTCAGATTTTCTGCGCCACAGCTATTGCAGCAGGGGCAAACGGCATTACTTTTAATTGCTTTGTTACAGTTTTTAACCGTCGCGCTTTCGCAATTTGCCTGATTCGGTGCGCATGTAATTCCGCTGGCGCAATTTGCCTTATTTTGTGTCTTCGTTATTCCGCATTCGCATTTTTGGCCGCAGGAACAGTTTACGCATTCGCATCCGGCCTTAAAACATTTTTCACCAACCGTTTTTACAGCTTTTGTAAAATTCGGGTTAATAAATTTAGATGGATTATCCTTGAATTTTTTAACGCATGAATTACAGCAGAAATAATATGTCTTTCCATCGAGCGTGACGTTGATATCCCGGTTTACCGCATATCCCATTATCGGACATTTTTGATTATCCGCGGTAACCGCCGTTTCCTGCTTGTTAGATATAAATCCTCTATCCGCCGCAAACACCACAGTAAAAGAAAACACCGCGATCATTAAAACGAATAAGAATACCATTGATTTTTTTAACATAACTTACCTCCTTAAATTTAACGAAAAAAATTCGCTTTGTAAATTATTACGCAAGGAAAATGCCAATTGAAAACCTCTTTTAAATTGTACTTTTTATTTTTTACTTTAAAAATTCGACAAAATTGTCGTCAAATGTGTTATAATATTCGATGTCGTTAATTCATAAGCTGATAATCAATCTAAATTCATCCGGCACATAAATTGCCTCTTAATCATATATTGGCAAATCGGAAAATCGGATAAAAGTTTTACAGGTGCTTACATGAAAGTAAATACTAAAAAAATTACCATTATATTTTTATGCATAATTTTTATTTGCGTTTTCTTCGAAGCGAATGAAAGATTTTTTCACGCTATCGAAAAAGCGAAGGATTTGACTATAGAGGGTACGACAAAAGGACTTTTACGCGAAATAATATGGAACGATAATGAATTTCGTAATAATTTAAAAAAATTTCTCGATTCAATCAAAAACGATTTTAAACCAGGCGACGACGCGCTTTTTCTTAAAAATAAATACGGGGCCAGAGACGTTTTATTTATTACTCCCGATTGCCGCATAAAAGTTTCGACGACTAAAATAGCGGAAGGAACTCTGCTAAATCCCCATTTTAAATGCGTTGAAGTGGCCAAAGGAAAGATAGATCATCATTATTTCGGTATCGATCCCGAAATTCATTGTGAAAAAGACGTTTTTGGCATTTCATTCAGGTCCGGCGATATAACCGTTAGAGTCATCTTCGATTTGAAAAAACTCGAAGTTTTTTTCAACCGCGAAAGACTTGGCGCGCTTATAAAGAATATAGCCGGATATCAGTCGATGAAAGCAGTTATTCTAAGCAACGCCGATAACGGAGTTATCGTTTCATATTACGAAAATGACGATCGCGACGTTTCAAGGTCCATTCAAAGGCAATATTACATACAACTTAACGGCCTGTCGTTATTAAAAATGACCGCCTATCTCCACGCCGACCCGCTTTTTGCCCTGAAAACTCAAAGTAAAATAATTTTTTCAATCATTATTTTTTTATTTATATCCGCTTATCTTCTAATCGAAAGATACGGCAGGCTTAAATCATCCATGGAAAACCTTAAAAGCGATTATTCAAGCCTGTACGAATTCAGTTTTAAAGCGCTTTCGGCTTTGCCGTTTCCCGCCATGGTACTCGAAGGTGAAAATGAACTCATTCCTGTTAACCCGGCGGCAGCAACGTTAATTAAATTTAATTCCTGCGGCGCGGGTGATTTTAAAGATGCCGCTTACCGCGGTGAAGATAATAAAGCCGAATTATTGGATAATATGGAATTTTTTAAAAATAATACGCCTTTGCTAGATTTTATTAAATCGGCGAAAGGCTTCAGCCAGGCGGCGCTTTTAATTAAAACGGCCGATTCGTCTTTTAAGCCGTTCCGCTGCCAGTTCGTGCGGGCCGGAAATATGGCGCTGCTTTTATTTATAGACGCCGCCGAAGAAAAAAACAGGGAAATACAATACGGAATTAATTCCGAATATAATATGGCGGCGCTTTTTTTAGCTAAACTCGCCCACGAACTCCGCAATCCGTTAAACGCAATATCGATGAGCCTGCAAATAGCCGCCGCCATTCCATGCGGCTGCGATTATAAAAATTCGGCCGGCGCTAATATAACTTTCTGTCTCGAAGAAATAGAACGGCTTAACCGCATAATTAAAAATTATCTGCTGCGGCGACCGCGTGAAATAGAACTCAAAGAAATCGATTTAAATGAAGTAATACTTTATTCGGTGTCGATTATTAAAAAATACCTCTCAGATTCCGGCTATCAGGACCGGATTCATATAAAAGCCCTTACCCGGCAAGCGCGCATTCCTATAACCGGCAGCCAGGATTTATTGATACAGGCCTTTTATAATATTTTAATCAACTCGGCACAGGCAGTTATAACATTAATAACCAGATCCGCTGAATCTGCCGACTCGGCCGAATACGCCGGCGAAATTTTAATATCAGAACTTTCAGGCGGAAACGACGAAAACCGCGTAACCGTCAGGATAACCGATAACGGCGGCGGAATTCCGCGGGAAGCGCTCGATAAAATATTCGAAATTGGCTACAGCACAAAAAAAGAAGGCAGCGGGCTCGGATTGGCTATCGCCGGTGAAATAATTAAACAAAACGGCGCAGCCATAAAAATATCGAGCGAAGGCGCTAACACGACCGTTGAATTAACGTTTTTAAAATCAGGGAGGTAATATCGTGAATTGGAGCTTATTAATTGTTGATGACGAGCCCGCGCAGCTTAATCTTTTAACCCGTTTTTTCGAATCTAAAAAATACAGGGTATTTCAGGCATCTTCGGCTAAAGACGCATTCGATAAAGCACAGCTTTACAGCCCCGACATACTCGTAACCGATTTTGCAATGCCCGACGGCTCCGGATTGCAATTGGTAAAAGAAGTTAAAAAAATACTCCCTTTAATTTCCACGATTATAGTGACCGCGT
This sequence comes from bacterium UBP16_UBA6123, assembly GCA_002423385.1. GTDB lineage: Bacteria > Muiribacteriota > UBA9980 > UBA9980 > UBA9980 > UBA9980. The sequence goes on along the minus strand of DIVV01000165.1, from coordinate 1,800 downwards.
ACGGTACGATAAAAACCGCCGTGGAAGCCATTAAGGAGGGCGTCGATAATTTCGTCGAAAAACCGGTGAATCTCGAATTGATGGAAGCGATGGTTAAAAATATACTAAATATTAAAAAAATAGCCATCGAAAGAGACGTTCTGAAAAATTCGGCGTTCGATCCTTCGCCGTCATTACTTGGAAACGATCAAAAAATAAAAAAAATATCGCATATAATTCAAACGGTAGCGCCTTTAAATACCAGCGTTTTAATAACCGGCCCGACGGGCTGCGGCAAGGAAGTCGCCGCCGCCGCCGTCTGGCGCCAATCGGAACGCGGCGGAAGGATATATTTAAAGATAAACTGCGCCTCGATACCGGAAACGCTTTTTGAAAGCGAATTATTCGGCCACGAAAAAGGCGCCTTCACGGGCGCGACTGAAAAAAAAGCGGGCATCATTGAAGCCGCAAACGGCGGAACCCTGTTAATGGATGAAATCGGCGATCTGCCGTCGAGCGTACAGCCAAAACTTTTAAGGTTTTTAGAATCGCGCGAATATTATAAAGTAGGATCGTCGAAACCTCAAAAATCCGATATAAGAATAATTTTTGCGACCAAAATCGATCTAATGGAAGCGGTCAGACAAAATAAATTCAGAGAAGATCTATACTTCAGAATCAACGTCGTAAACATCGAAATCCCGCCTCTCAGAGAAAGAAAAGGCGATATTCCCTTAATATTCGGACATTTCTTAAATGTTATATCGAATAAAATCGGACGCGAAACTCCACGAATCAACGATGAATTAAAAAACGCAATAATCAATTACCAATGGCCCGGAAATATAAGAGAACTTATAAACGCCGTAGAACGCGCACTTATTTTTTCACAGTCGAATATATTAACCGCCGACGATTTTAATCTATCAAATTCACACTTAAGACCGGATGCTCAATCGGAAAATGTATTTAATTATTTCGGCCCCGGCTTAAACGAAGCAGTAGCTAAATTAGAAAAAATATATATAACCGCCGCACTCTCATCTTCGAAAAATCAAACGGAAGCAGCCATAAAACTCAGTATATCAGAACGAGTATTAAGATATAAAATGAAAATACTGACAATAAAAGACTGAATTTTATCATATCACAAAGCCGCCACAGGACCGCGANNATACTTCGTATGCCGCATTTGCGCAGTTTTGGAGCATCGAAATAAAAAGGCTATTTTATAGCCTTTTTATTTCGAACGGTATTTCTTGCCAGCTCCGAAGTTTTTCTTTTATTTTAGCATTACTAAATTCCTGCCATTTTTCATAAATTCAACTCACCTCTGATCTTTTTCTTGCTCATTTTTCTTTCCTGCCATAAACTTTTTTCTTGCCTTTTGTCAGTTTTGCCATCGCGCACGCGTTGCGTGCGCGATGGCGTACTATTTACGCACCAACGGAACTTAATATTCCGGCTCGCGATAATGCTTTAAAGCATAACAACTTTTTACATCAGTTTTTACCGCAAGTAGTTCATTTTAATTTTAATGGTGTTATTACTATCACATCGATTAACGCTAGATTTTTCCCGCGAGCCGCAAGGCATAGTCGCGGTAAAACCGTTATTGCTACGCAGTTGCGCGCACGTATGCGCGCGGCTGCAAACAAACGGCAGGCAAGAAAAAACTTAAAGGCATGAGAGAAAGAAAAATAAAGAAAAAGAAAAAGGTAGAAATATAACGAAAAAAATAAAATTAATAAAAAGGTTAAGATAAAAGTATGGACAGAAAAAGCTATCGACAAACTCACGATAAAGCGTCAGGCAATTTGC
>DIVV01000095.1 GCA_002423385.1 bacterium UBP16_UBA6123 | reverse complement strand
ATCGAAATAAAAAGGCTATTTTCATAGCCTTTTTATTTCGGGCGGTATTTGCTGCCGACTTCGAAGTTTTTCTTTTTTTTTATAAAGCTCCTGCCATCCTCTCCTCTCCTCTCCTCTCCTCTGTTCTTATTTCTTTTAATCTTTATTTCTATCTCTATTTATTATTTTCCTGTCATTAACTTTTTTCTTGCCTTATGTTAGTTTTGCCTCCGCGCACGCNNTAATGCTCACGGTAATGCTTTAATGCAAAACAACTTTTAATATATCTCTAAAAATCATATTAAATTGGATAGTTTTATATAAAAAAAATAAAATTTGTTTGATTAATTTAACTAATTTTGATTGAACTCGATTTACGACGATTTTTAACGCGAGCCGTATACTTAAGTCATGTTGATCCGTTATTGCTACGCAGTCGCGCGCATGTATGCGCGCGACTGCAAACAAGCAAGCTGGCAGATAAATAAGTAAAAAGCAAGAAACAAAAAGAAATTAAAGCCCTGACAAAAAAAGCTGTCGATAAAAAAGCAATAAAGCGTCAGGCAATTTGCGGATAGAGGGTGGGTCAAAGGGAGGGAGAAAGGGTTGCTAACCCTTTCTTCCTCCCCTCAAAATCATAATAACATTTATTGAATTAATTATTTACCGGCCTTGGTCTTACGTGGTAAACGCAGCTTTCCGCTTCAGGGGCCCATTGCGGCGGCGCGCCCGGATAGTTTATTGAAGTGGTTCGGTACCATCTGCTTTTATTGGGTTTTTCGGCGACTTCCCAGTCGGCGGCGTGGGAAAAGGGATCGACGGGGAGTTCGGAAAAATAGGGATGAGTGGTTGTGGTCAAGTCTTTTAGCGTTTTGGGGTAGCGTCCCCGATCGCCGTAGTATTTGTCGATAGCCTGCCTGATTTCTTTTAAATTTGCTTCTTGCGTTCTTATTTTAGCCAGCTTGATCTGATCGATGATTTCGGGAATGGCAAAGTTCATCAGAATTGTAAGGATGACTAAAGCCACCATCAGTTCTATGAGAGTGAATCCTTCACAATAATTTTTGACCTTATTTTCTTGCATTAACATAATAATTCACCTCATACATAATATAGCACATTTTTTATACTAACCAAGGATTTATAGTTAAATTTTGGGGATTTTTAGAAAATAAATATATATTGCGTGAGTCGATACGAATCGGCGGTTATGGTTTAGTTGATCGAGCCAAATGATATTAAAGCAACAAAATGAAAAAGGAATCCTTTCGAACTCCTTTTGCGAAATTGACGTCAGTCAATTTATAAAATTAATAAATGAAATCTTGACCCGATTAAATATGCGGATTTTATATAAAAACTGCAAAAACATCCACAAAAAGAGTTAATTATTCACCGGCCTCGGCCTTACATGATAAACGCTGCTTTCAGCTTCGGGGTTCCATTGCGGCGGCGCGCCCGGATAGTTTATTGAAGTGGTTCGGTACCATCTGCTTTTATTGGGTTTTTCGGCGACTTCCCAGTCGGCGGCGCCGGAAACGGGATCGACGGGGATTTCGGAGAAATAGGGATGAGTGGTCGTGGTCAGATCTTTTAGCGTTTTGGGGTAGCGGCCTCGATCGCCGTAGTATTGATCGATAGCCTTTCTGATTTCTTTCAAATTAGTTTTTTGCGTTTCGAACTTAGAAAGGTTGATTTGATTGACGACTTCGGGGATGGCAAAACCCATTAGAATTGTAAGGATGACTAAGGCTACCATCAATTCTATGAGCGTAAACCCTTTATTATAAATTTTGATTTCATTTTTCAGTGTTAACATATTTATTCACCTCATATACAATATAGCACATTTGTCCTAATTTATCAAGACGTAAATCATAAACGTAAATCACATTATTGTCAAAACACATATTCTCGTTCATAAATAACCGCGATAATATTATTAGCTATATTATTAATACTTGAATTTATTGTCGGAATATTGTATAATGATTTTATATTTTATATCGCAGAACATATGGTCAGGAAGTTGAATTATGAAAGATAAGTTTGAAGCCGTTCTTGCAGGTAGTGAAAATACGCATACAGTTATAGATAAGGAATTTAAAGCGGGCGAGCGTTTTAAATTCGGTAAAAACTGGGCGTCGTTTTTAAAATCGCTTGGTGACGACAGGATTAAAAGCGCGCAAAATTCATTATTAGATATGCTCGAAGTAAGGAGTCTGCAAAATTTATCTTTTTTAGACGCCGGCTCGGGCAGCGGATTATTTTCTCTTGCCGCTAAAAAAGCGGGTGCATCGGTGATTTCATTCGATTACGATCCGCAGTCGGTCGAATGCACTCTGGAATTACGGCGGCGTTACTGCGGCGGCTTGCAGGACGGCTGGAAGATAGAGCAGGGAAGCGTTTTAGACCGCGATTATCTCGACGGTCTCGGCGCCTTCGATATCGTGTATTCCTGGGGCGTATTGCATCATACGGGTGATATGTGGACGGCGCTGGAAAATATGGGGCCGTTGGTCAAGCCGGGCGGTAAACTTTATATAGCTATATATAACGAGCAGGGGTTTACGACTAAATTCTGGAAGTTAGTAAAAAAAATATATAACAAGGCGTATTCGCCGTTTAAACTTATGATGGTATTATCGGTCGGCGCTTTTTTATACGGGCGCGGCGTTTTAATTAAGTTGCTGCAGGGCCAGCTTCCGCCTTCGATTAAAAAATTGGAGGAAAATAAATTAAAAAACGCCCGTGGCATGTCGATCTGGCGCGACCTGGTGGACTGGGTCGGCGGATATCCTTTTGAAACGGCTAAACCGGAAGAAATATTCGATTATTATAAAAACCTCGGTTTCGAACTGTGCAGGCTTAAAACATGCGGCGGGGCTCACGGTTGTAACGAATTCGTATTTAAAAAGCGCGAGGCCCGGCAGTTAATATGAAAAAAATCGTGTTTATAATTCCGCATTTAATGGGCGGCGGGGCGGAGCATGTAGCCGCGTCGCTGTCAAAGCATTTCGGCGCGGGGGTCGAGACGGTTTTCGCTTTATTTGAAGATAAAGTCGAATATGAGCATAATGGTCGCATCGCGGTCATAAATTTAAAATCAGAAGATGGATTTTTAAAAAAAATTATTAATTTAGTTAAAAGATATTTCAAGCTCAAAAAAATATTGGCCGATGAAAAACCGGACGCCGTCGTCAGCTTTATGGAAAGCTCCAACCTGCTTAATATACTATGCAATGCCGGGCGGGCGGTCGTAAGCGTCAGGGCGCATCCTTCGGTTAATTATAAAAACGATTTCATCAACCGGCTTATAGTTAAATCGTATAACTTCGCCGGCCGGATAATATCTGTTTCAGAAGAGATTAAAGAAGATTTAATTAAAAATTTCGGCATCAGAGAAGATAAAATAACGGTTATTTATAATCCGGCCGATGCCGGTGCGGTTGAAAAACTTGCGCAGGAGCCGTTTGAAGAGCGATATGAAAAAATATTCGAGGGCGGGCGGGTAATTATAACCTGCGGCCGTTTTAACGCGCAAAAAAACCATGCTTCTTTGATTAAGGCATTCGCGCTTGCAGCCGGCCATTTAGACGGCGCTAACCTTGTTATACTCGGGCGCGGCGAATTCGAGGATGATTTGAAAAAATTGGCGTGTGAGCTTAAAATTTCGGACAGGGTGCATTTTCCGGGGTTCCAGAAAAATCCCTTTAAATATATAGCAAGGAGCAGGCTTTTCGTGCTTTCAAGTCTTTATGAGGGATTTCCCAATTCGCTGATAGATGCGATGATATGTAAAACACCGGCGATTTCAACTAAATGTCCGTCGGGCCCGGCGGAATTATTTGCCGGCGCGGATTTTAATAATCTTTTTGCTCCCGGCGATCATGCCGCGATGGCTTCGAAGATGATCACTTTTTATAAAAGGGATAATAAAGATATGCTTGATTTTTACCGCAAAAAATTATGCGAGCTTGACGCGGATAAAATAGCGGCGCGTTATCTTGCCGCATGCGGGCTTGTTCCCGCTGCTGCGGATAGCGAGGCCGGGATTGAAGGCGGCTGCGCGCAATGAGCATAAAAGAAACGGCCGCTGGCGTTAATGCGGCCGCGGTTTCGGCCACAACGGCCAGTAAAAAAGAAGGCGGCCTCAGGTTAGCGGCGGGTTTTGAAAGAAAGCTGGCGTTCGGCTTATCGGGCGCGCCGCTGCCGCTTGTGAGCGTTATCACTATAGTCTATAACGGCGCTGAGCATATCGAAAGAACTATTGAAAGCGTTTTATCGCAGAAGTATAAAAATATCGAATATATTATCGTTGACGGCGGCTCGACCGACGCGACGCCGGATATAATTAAAAAATACGAAGACAGGCTCGATTACTGGATAAGCGAAAAAGACCGCGGAATAAGCGATGCGATGAATAAAGGCATAGCGCTGGCTTCCGGCGAAATAACCGGAATGATTCATTCGGGCGACTGGTATGAAGCCGGCGCTATCGGCGCGGTAGTCGCGGCGTTTTTAAAATATTCGCCCGGCGGAATATGCGGAGCGCTGCGCCTGTGGAACGGCGATAAGCCTTACTATAGGGGCGAATCAGATATCGGCGGAATGTATTACGGAATGTCTATGTGGCATCCGACGGTTTTTATTAAAACGGCGTTATATCGCAGTGAAGGCGTTTTCGACCTTAAATATAAATCGGCGATGGATTACGATCTTTTGACGCGCTTTATCTATAAAGGTCATAAGTTTTTAAATATGCGTGGTTTTCTAATCGCTAATATGAGCCGCGGCGGCACTTCGGAAAGTAACAGGACGGCCGGGCTGCGCGAAGAATATGACATACGCGTTAAAAACGGCGTTTCGCGCGCCGCCGCGGCGCTGGAATGCCTGCGAAAGTATTTTATCTGCTGCGGGCTGCAGTTTATAAAAAAAATAATGGTTAGATCGAGACTGGGGTTTGTCGTCGATTATCTTAGAAAAATAAGAAACGCGGGCGACGGCGGTTTTATTCAATGACATTTTCCGGCCGGGCTGTTTGGAAGCGCCGGGTTGGCATATTACTGGAGTTATGATGTTTTTGCGTGATATTATTTCTGGCGGCTCGTATTGGCTTTTAAGCGTTCTTCCCGGTTATTACGGCCGGGCGTTTTCGAGTTTTAGTAAAAAGAAAAAACTTTATTACCGCGCGAAGAGAAAAGATTTATTTGCGCTTCAGCGCCGCCGACTTATAAATCTGTTGCAAATACATTCTAAAAACGGAATATACTCGCCTTTGATTAAAAAAATAGGAATACCGCGCGATGAAAATTTCGATATTTATTATTATATTTCACAATTTCCTTTATTGACGAAGGAATTCGTTCAGGATAACGCGGAGTCGCTATTAACGCCGGGGGGCGCGGGAGTTTATATGAATTCGAGCGGCGGTTCGACGGGCGTGCCGCTAAATTTCTGGCAGGATTATAATTATTCGGTGGAATCCCTGGCTACGACCTTTCTTTCCGACTCGATACAGAAGTGGTATCCCGGCTGCCGCGAAGCGAGGCTATGGGGCGCCCCGAAAGATTTAAGCAAAATAGAAGGGCCGCGCGGGCGTTTTTTTCTGTTTTTAAAAAATCAGCTCTGGCTCGATTCTTTCAATATGGGCGAGGCGCGGATGGCTGAATATCACAAAATGTTAAGCGCGTTCAGGCCGCGCGTTCTGATCGCGTATGCCTCTTCGGCTTTCGTCTTTGCGCGGTTTTTAAAAGAATCGTCGATAAAGCCCGATTACGGGCTTGAAGCGATAATAACTTCGGCGGAGATGCTTTATCCGCACATGCGCGAGACTATCGAAGAAGTATTCGGCGTTGCGGTTTTTAACAGGTACGGAAGCCGCGAGGTCGGTAATATTGCCTCTGAATGCGAAAAGCACGGCGGCCTGCATCTTCATATGTACGATCATATAATCGAAATACTGCCGGCGGCGAATAGCCGACATCAATTCGGGTGCGAAGGCGAAATTACCGTAACCTGCCTCAATAATTTTTCGATGCCATTTATCCGTTATAAAATAGGCGATCTTGGCGTTATAACCAATGATTACTGCTCCTGTGGCAGCGAAACGATCATGCTAAAAAAAATTACGGGCAGGAGCTCCGATTCTATAATTACGCGCGAGGGGCGCGTGATCCACGGTGAATACTTTACTCATATTTTTTACGGCATGAAGGGTGTGCGGCAGTTTCAGTTCGTTCAGCGCGATTATCAAAACTACGAAGCGCGGCTGGCCGTCAGCGGCGATTACGATAAAAACTCGGAGCGCGATATTAAAAAAGAATGCCGGCAGGTTTTAGGCGCGGACATTAATCTTGAAATAATTTATTTGCAAAATATAGAGCCGTCGCAGGCGAGTGGAAAGTATCGCTTTACTATATCGATGCTCGGGACGGAATAGTCGTTAGTCGCTAGTCATTAGTCATCAGGGGAACGGGCGGGGAAGTCGTTAGTCGCTAGTTATTAGTCGTTAGTTATGGGGAGAAAACCGGAAAGGAAATATATGCAGAATTTAGAAAAAACCGTATCATATATAAAATTTGCGGATATATCTTATCCGGAGGAGTTTCCTTTTAATCCGGCTGTCGATTATCCCGAATATCCATTTAAACAGGCGGCGTTGAGTACACGTAATCCGGTTTATGACGCGCTGCGTGAATTACTGCATTCGCTGGGGCTCGATTCCGGCAATTACGGAAAACCTTCGTGGAACCCTCTGGGAACGATTATAAAACCCGGCGACAGGGTGCTTATTAAGCCGAATATGGTTTTAGACCAGCACGGTTACGGGCCCGATTGGGATATTTTTTCGGTGATCACTCATCCGTCGCTTGTAAGGGCGGTTTGCGATTATGTCGTCATTGCGCTCAAGGGGAGCGGCGGTATAATTATAGGAGACGCGCCTTTGCAATCCTGCAATTTTGAAAATCTTATCGAAAGTTACGGCTATAGCGCAATTCAAAAATTTTATGAACGCTCCGGCGTTAGTGTCGAACTTGTTGATTTCAGGCTTTTTAAATCCGAGCTGAGCGGCGGGCTCAACCGTCCGCTCGAACGCAGGGGAATCGATCATGAAAAATACGCCGTGGTGGATCTTGGCGAAGAAAGCATGCTGCATGAAATATCGGAAGGGTTTTTAAATTACCGGGTTACCAATTACGATCCGTCCGAAATGAAAAAACACCATAATCGGGGCAAAAACGAGTATCTGATACCTAAAGCGGCGCTTTGTGCCGACGTTATTATAAATATGCCCAAGCCGAAGCCGCACAGAAAAGCGGGGCTCACCTGCGCCATGAAAAATTTCGTGGGCATAAATGGCCACAAGGACTGGCTTCCTCATCATCGCAACGGCTGCAAGTCCTCGCTTTCAGACGAATATCTCTACTCTAATTTTTTCAAGAAAATCAGAACGAAACTTCAGGAAAAAATAGACGTTTTGTGTCTGAAAGAAAAAAAAGGCGCGGCGGGGCTTGTGCGTGCGCTGAAGCTGCCGTTCGGCCTGCTTATGAAATTGACTTCAAAGGATAAATACACGGAAGGCAGCTGGTGGGGCAACGATACGATATGGCGCACGGTGTGCGATCTTAACAGGATCGCCCTTTACGCCGATGAAAAAGGCGTATTCGATGAAAAAAAAGCGCGCAAAATTTTCATAGTGGCCGATATGATCGTAACCGGAGATGAAGAAGGGCCACTGGAGCCTACTCCGAAAAAAGTAGGGGCGCTCGCGGCGGGTTTCGATCTTTTACTTTTCGATACCGTAATGGCCGCTATAATGGGGTTTGATTATAAAAAAATACCCAATATTTTAAACGCGTATCAAATAAAGAAATACCCGATTTCACATTATTTACCGCAGGATATGAATCTTATTTCCAATACGCCGTTAAACGGCAAAAAAATATGCTGCATAAAAAGCGCGCTCGGTGAAAAATTCCGCCCCACCAAAGGCTGGGAAGGGCATATCGAGCTGGAGTGAAGCGATGAATTTTAGTCGTTAGTCATTAGTCGTCAGTCATTAGGGGAACGGGCGAGGGAGCCGTCAGTCGTTAGTCATTAGTCATTAGTCGTCAGGGGATTCGAAGAAAATCAAATTAATTATTGCGGAGAAAATAAATGTGTAGAATAGCCGGTTTTATGGAATTACGACGCGGCGGCGATATAAATTACGACGCCGCCGCAACGCTTGCCGCCATGCGCGATACTATGGCCTATGGCGGCCCGGACGACGCGGGCGCCTATATTTCAAGACGCGGTGGCTCGCTTGTCGCTCTCGGCCACAGAAGGCTTTCTATAATCGAATTAAGCAGTCTCGGTCATCAGCCGATGAAATTTAAAAACTATACGATCGTTTACAACGGAGAAATTTATAATTTCGCTTCGGTTAAAGCGGAGCTCGCCTCCCGCGGACGCGAATTCATATCTAACAGCGATACCGAAGTTATTTTGCAGGCCTATGATGAATGGGGACTTTCCTGCGTCGATAAATTCCGCGGCATGTGGGCGTTCGCGATTTACGACGAATATAACGAAAAACTGATATTGTGCCGCGACCGGGTAGGTGTAAAGCCGCTTTACTGGTATTTAAAAGACGGGCTGTTTATCTTCGCCTCCGAGTTGAAGGCCTTCTGCGCTCATCCGCGATTCGATAAAAAACTCAACGAAGGCGCGCTTGGCCTTTATTTACAGTACGGCTATATTCCGGCGCCGCGATGTATATTCGACAATACTAATAAAGTTGAGCCCGCAAGTTTTTTGATAATAGATAAAACCGGCGTCGTCAGTAAGAGTGTTTACTGGCGGGCTTCTGACGGATTCGAAAAGGCCGCGGCGGAAAGCGCGGGCGGAGAAATTCGCGATGAAGACGAAGCGGCGGAGGAGCTCGAAGAAATTTTGACCGACAGCTTCAATTTGAGAATGGTTTCGGACGTGCCGGTCGGAATGTTTTTAAGCGGCGGGATTGATTCTACCCTGCTGCTGGCTATTTTATCTAAAAAGTGCGGTCGCGCGCTTAAAACCTTCACCATGGGTTTTAACGAAAAAGGCTATGACGAAGCGCCTTATGCAAAAAAGACCGCCGGATATTTCGGCTCCGATCACGCCGAAATTTACTGCGCCCCGCAAGACGCTTTTAACGCCGTCGCCATGCTTCCGCAAATTTATGATGAGCCGTTCGGCGACGCGTCGGCGGTCCCGACTTATCTAATTTCCAAATTCGCCGCGCGAAGCGTTAAAGTATCGCTTTCCGCCGACGGCGGCGACGAGCAGTTCGCCGGCTACGATTTGTATTATATACTTGAAAACAAAGTCAATAAGCTCTACGACAGCGTTTTGGCCCCGGCGGCGCGGGGCGCGCTGGATATGCTGACCCCCGATATGGCTTTTATGGTTTTTGATAAACTAAGGGGATTTTTTCCGGGAGTGAATAATTTTCGCGATAAGCTCGTTAAACTGTCTCAGACGCTTAAAATTAAAGAACCGCTGGCAAGGTTTGATTTCGCCTCTAAATATTTTCTCGACGGCGACATTGAAAAACTCGGAGTTAAAAAGACCGCCGGTCGTTTTTCCATGCGCGGCGGGGCGTCGTTTGTATGCGCCGATAATCTTTCGCGCATGATGCTTCTTGATATTACCACTTATCTTCCCGACGATGTCCTGGTTAAGGTTGACCGCGCGGCGATGAGTGTGGCGCTCGAAGGCCGCGACCCTTTTTTAGACCATAAGATAATCGAATTTTCCTCGAGGCTTTCCCCGGCGTTAAAATATAAAAACGGCGTCAGAAAATATCTGTTGAAAAAGATTTTATATAAATACGCCCCGCGCGAACTTGTTGACCGTCCCAAAAAAGGTTTCGCCGCGCCGGTTTACGAATGGTTCAAAAACGATCTTAAAGAACTTTACGCCGCCCACCTTTCATCCGAAAAAATAAGGCGCGAAGGCATATTCGAGCCAGCCGCCGCCGGAGCGCTGCTAAAGGATTTTTTCGAAGACCGAGGGGTTAATCCGTATAAATTATGGTTTTTATTCGTTTTTGAGCTGTGGTATGAAAAGTATATGGCCTAAATTATTATTTAGGCCGCGTTAAAACGCCCTGCCAGCGGAAAGTGCCGTCATAATCAATAGACCTGGATTCGAGTTCGTGAGGAGTTTTCAGCCTGAACGTGACGAACCCGGCGTCCGATTCGTTGGTATATTTGAAAGAGAATAAAAGCATTTCTTTATAAGCGTAACCGACGCCTTTCCAGTGGTTTTCTCCGAATAGTTCCGCGTAATAGGTGTCGCCGATCTTTTTAATGATTAGCGTTCCGTGGTTGTTGCCGTCGGAGAGTATCAAATGCCACTCGCCCGTATAATCTTTTTTAGACGCGCCGTCGTACATGGATATTTTTTTGTTGTATTTAGTTTTATCCCGCATGGCCTTTATAGCATCGGTTCCGTTCTCTTTTGCTTTCGTTTTTTCCGTCGGTCGGCAAGCGGCGCCGGAGCCGTTTTCCGCCGCATTACCGTCCGCGGCTCCGATTAGTAAAAAAATGCACATCGCTGAAATGACAATTGCTGAAATGAAAGCCAGCCGTTTCATATTGATAGCTCCTTATCCTTATTCGTTTGATTAAAATTTTTTCATGCTCCGTGATGGATTATATCACATTTTCGTTCATGTGTATATCTAAAAATTATCTTGACTATAAAGGGTTGTTCAGAGTATAATTATGCTATGTTTTTATAGTCAATATCATCAGCAAAAAATGATGGAAACAATATATGGCCGGTGATTTTTAATGCCGGCGCACGGCGGGCCGTTCGATGAGCGGTTGTTATATCTTTAGTGGAAGGCGATATGGGCGCGGACGGAAACGGCGAAATAAAATACACTCTTCATATAAGCCCGGGTAAAGCTGAAATTAATTATTTCAAAGACCTGTGGCGCTATCGTGAGTTGTTTTTATTTCTTGCCTGGCGCGATGTTCTGGTGCGCTACAAGCAGACGGTTATCGGCGTTTTATGGAGCGTGCTTCGCCCGCTTATCACAATGATTATTTTTACGATAGTATTCAGCAAACTCGCGAATCTATCTTCAAACGGCGCGCCTTACGGAATTATGGTTTTTGCGGGCACTCTGCCCTGGCAGTTTTTTTCCAACTCGCTTTCCGACAGCGGAAACAGTCTTATCGCCAATTCGCATTTAATATCTAAAGTTTATTTTCCGCGGGTTATTATTCCGGCGTCGTCGGTTATAGTCAGCCTTATCGATTTTTTAATCGCGTTTTTAATTATGCTCGTTATAATGGTTTTATGGTATTCGTTCATACCACCGGCGAGCATTGTGCTAATGCTGCCGTTTCTCGCGCTCGCTTTTTTTTCGTCGCTCGGCCTTGGTTTTTTAGTGTCGGCGCTTACCGTTAAATATCGTGATTTCCGTTATATAGTTCCGTTCATAGTTCAGTTCGGGCTTTATATTTCGCCCGTAGGTTTTATGAGCTCGATAGTGCCCGAAAAATGGCGCCTGCTTTATTCGCTTAATCCGATAGTGGGCGTGATAGACGGTTTTCGCTGGGCGATACTCGGGGATGTTTCCCAGCCTCTATGGTGGCCGGGCGTCGCCGTTTCAGCCGTCGTTTCGACTCTGCTGTTTGTGATCGGTTTCGGTTATTTCCGCAATACCGAAAAAGCTTTCGCCGACGTTATATAATTTTTAGTTAGAAGTGATTTATGTCTGATTATGCCATTAAAATAGAAAATCTCGGTAAAAAATATATAATTGGCCATCAGCGCCAGAACGGTTATAAAACTTTCCGCGACGTTCTGGTCGAAAAGGCAAAAAGCGCCGCCAACTTATTGCTGCATCCTTTTTCGGGCGTCACCGGCGGGCCTGGAGCGGACGATTATGAAGAATTCTGGGCGCTTAACGGCGTTAATTTAGAAATAAAAGCGGGCGAGCGCGTCGGGATCATCGGCCGCAACGGCGCCGGAAAATCGACGCTGCTTAAAATTTTAAGCCGCATAACGGACCCGACCAGTGGCGATATATGGATAAACGGCCGCGTGGCGAGCCTTCTTGAAGTCGGCACCGGTTTTCATCCTGAGCTGACGGGCCGTGAAAACATCTATTTAAACGGCGCCATTCTGGGTATGGGCCGCGTTGAAATCAAGCGTAAATTCGATGAGATAGTCGCGTTTTCCGAAGTTGAAAAGTTTTTAGATACGCCCGTTAAACGATATTCATCGGGAATGTATGTCCGCCTGGCGTTTTCGGTGGCGGCCCATCTCGAACCCGAAATACTCGTCGTCGATGAGGTTCTTGCCGTCGGCGACGCCGCGTTTCAAAAAAAATGCCTCGGCAAGATGGAGGAAGTCGGAAAAGAAGGGCGGACCATTCTTTTTGTGAGTCATAATATGGCGGCGATACAGAATTTATGTTCGAGATGCGTGCTTTTAAATAAGGGCGTTATTGAAACCGTTGGCACTGCTGAAAAAGTAATTAATAAATATATCGAGTCGTCTTCTATAGAGGCTAAAATATCTATCGGTGACAGACTCGATAGAAGCGGTGACGGGAAGATACGCTTTACCGCGCTTACTTTGAGGGATGAAAATAATTGTTCAGTAAATTCTTTGATTTGCGGCAAAAAAGCAGTGCTGTCTTTTTCTTATAAAAATAATACGCTGGTTGCGCTGAAAAATTTGAACTTTACTCTTGGGATCGATAACTTGACGGGCGAGCGTATTACCTACGTTGGCAGTGAAATATGCGGTTCTTCTTTCAGTGAGTTGGCGGTCGGAGTTAACAGCATAGACGTGTGCGTAGAAAAGTTTCCGTTTATGCCAGGAAGGTATGGTTTTACGATATATTGCTCCGTCAACGGGGTGGTTGCAGACTGGATACAGAATGCCGGTTATTTCGACGTTCAGCCTGGTGATTACTACGGTACTGGAAAACTTCCGCCATCGGGGCAAGGCAATTTTATTTTCGATTACTGCATTTATGCGGGTTGACAGCCCGAAAGGAATTTGGTAATTTATATGCACAGATTAAAAATATACTGGCAGAGACTATCGGCTTATATAAGTGAGATACAAAAATTCAAACGGAATTATCCAAAACACTACAGTTTATTTGAAATGCTTAAGTTTTTTTTGCCGTGGTTTTTCAGTTTGCGTTTCGGGGCGAGTCCCCTTAAAGATGAAATACCGTGGATGACTTTCAAGGCGATTGAATTTTTAAATATAAATCTTGTTAAAAACATGCGTGTTTTCGAATATGGTTCCGGCGGCTCGACAATTTTTTTCGGACTTCACGGGTGCGAAGTTTTTTCGGTGGAGCACGATAAAAACTGGTATAATGCAGTTCAAACGCAACTGCATAAAAGAAAAATGTACGCTTGCAAGCTTTTTTTGATTAGCCCCACCGATGCGCCGGAAGGCGCGGTATATTCTCCGCAAGGTCCGCAGCAATGTCTTTCCGACGATCTTAATTTTTTAAAAAAATCTTTTTATCGTTACGTTCACGTGATAGATGGTTATCCAGATGGTTATTTCGATTTTGTGGTTATTGACGGCCGCGCGAGAAATTCATGCTTTGTTAACTGTTTATCAAAGGTGAAATGCGGCGGATACATAGTGTGGGACAACACTGACAGGCAGTCATACTCTAATCTGGTGAACTCTGCTCATGAAGGATTGGAATTCATTGATTTTCCGGGTCCGTCTCCTTACGCCGATTTCTTCACAAGGACTTCGATTTGGAAAAAAAATAAGTAAGAGAGTTAGTTAGATAAAAAATTATTTTTAAGAACTGCTCATATTTATATGGAAGCGAAGATTGTGAGATTTTATGAAATGTATGATCGATAATTTATTAAAATGGTTGTATAGTAAATATTTATAACAAGAAAGAAGATGAAATGAAAATAGTTGAGATAACGACTTATTATCAGTCCTATATCGATAAATTTTACAAATCGAATCCGGAACTTATAAATGAGAGCTATAAAAAACAACTTGAACGTTTGTATTACGATTCTTTCGGTTGGTCAGATTTTTGGATTCGGGCAATGTCGCCTATGGGTTATGAAATGCAAAAAATAATACTTAACGTACGCCCATTGCAAAAAGCATGGGCCGATGAAAATCAATCTGGCGATCTTGTCGATTTAAATGATTGGAACGCTATCGGTTTACGGCAAATAAAAAAGTTTAAACCCGATGTAATCTTATATGACCATCATGACGCAACTTTTTTAAAGGCGATAAAAAAAGATGTGCCGTCAGTTAAATTGGTTATTTCTTGGTCCGGAAGCGCCATTTATAAAAGCGATGTCTGGAATGCCGTGGATGTAATTTTAAGTTGTGCTCCGGAAGCTGTGGAATATTTCAAAGCAAATGGTCATAAAAATGTTTTCCATTTGAATCACGGTTTTGACCCTATAGTAAATGAAAGGCTTCAGGCAGGCAGTAAAAAAATCAAGTTGACATTTATAGGCCAGCTTATGAGGCAAAAGGATTTTCACATAAAAAGAGAATATATCCTGGAAGAGTTTGTCAGGAAACTTGATTTTGATATCAATATATTTTCGCCTAACGAAGAATTTATTTCATTTTATAGCGATCTTGAATTTTTTTTAAGAAATTGTTTTTACAAGTCGATGAAAGTGCTTAAAAGTTTTGGAATAAGCGAAAAGGCGCTGGCGCTAATTCCGAAAATCGGCAAAGCAGCGTTATGGAAAGAGGCACCGGTTGCTCCGGTTAGTCCAATACTTAAGAAATATATTAAACCAGGAGTTTTTGGACTTCAAATGTATCAAATTATTAAAAATTCGTGGGCTACGCTTAATATTCATGCTGATTCATCCCCGCGTTTCGCTTCCAATATGAGACTGTTCGAAGTTACTGGCGTAGGCTGCTGTCTGGTAACTGACTGGCGGCCTAATATCGCCGAATTGTTCGAGCCGGATTATGAAATCGTTACTTATAAATCCATTGGGGAATGCGTTGAAAAGGTCCAATGGCTTTTAAATAATCCTAAGGAGCTCGGAAAAATATCGATTGCGGGGATGATACGATGCAGGAAAGATCATTCTTTTGCTGAGCGAGCGAAATTGCTTGATTCATATATAAAAAAGGGACTGGGTAGATGAACGTTATATTCTTTGTGCGTGCTGGTATTTGAACGTATTTAACGGTAAAATCAAACTGATCGATTCTAGACGTTTGTTGGGAAATACTGTTATTAAAACTTAATTTTATTAAAAACGTACTTATTGAATTACTTTTATGATGGAAATATATTTATTTTAAAGAAAAGGTGACTGAAGTGAGGGTTTTAGTTGATTTTTAAATTTTTTAAATCTAAATTAGAAAAACTTAAGAATTTGCCCAGAAATAAACCGGGAATTTATTCGTTCGATGGTTACAATGTAAAATATACAGATCCAGTGTCTTTTTACTATGAATACAAAGATATTTTCGAAGCTCGAATATATGATTTTAAAGCGGAAAATCGGGAACCGAAAATAATCGATGCTGGCGGCTGTATAGGCATGTCCACTTTGTATTTTAAAAAAATTTACCCGGATTCATCGATAACAGTGTTCGAGCCGGATTCGAAAATTTTTTCTATTCTGGAGAAAAATATGAAAAACAACCTTATCAGTAATGTCACGCTAGTAAACGCCGGTCTTGGTAAAACCGAAGGCATTACCAGCTTTTACTCTGACGGCTCTGACGGCGGCTCGATGTTTAAAAACGGCGATGTAAAAAAAAATGAAGTAAAAGTAGTCAAATTAAGCGATTATTTAACCGAAAAAATCGACTTGCTTAAAATGAATATTGAAGGTATGGAAGGCGATGTTTTTGAAGAAATCGAACACAAACTTGATATTGTACGGGAAATTATATTTGAATATCATGCATTCGAAGAACTACCCCAAAACCTGGGTAAAATTTTAAATATTTTAGATAGGCTAAATTTTAAGTATCTTGTTACAGACGCTACTAACGCGAAAATTCCCGTGCCGTTTTCGTTGAATAAAAATTACAGACATTTCAATTTGGTATATGCTAAAAACCTTAATTGGCGGTAATAATCTTTTATAAAGTTAAAAAAGTTTTATTAGTTATTATGGAAAAAAATTTAATGAACATATTATCGAGTTTTTTGCTTGCACGGTTCATAAAAAAAGAGCCTGTAAGTTCCGTGTTCGGCTTCGACCGCGGCGAGCCGATCGACCGTTATTATATAGAGAAATTTTTGACGCAAAATTCCAGACACATAAAGGGGCATGTTTTGGAGATAGCTGAAAATACCTATACCATAAAATTTGGTGGTGAAAAAATTGAAAAATCATTAATAATGCACAAGGACAAATTTGCGCCGGGCGCGAATATAATTGGCGATCTTGCAACGGGAGAGGGAATTTTGGAAAATGTCGCAGATTGTTTTATATTGACTCAGACACTGCCTTTTATTTTCGATTTGCATTCATGCGTAAAAAATTCCGTTAAAATGTTAAAGTCAGGCGGCGTACTTTTGGTGAGTGTTCCCGGAATCACCCAGATAAGTCGTTACGATATGCAGCGTTGGGGCCACTATTGGGGTTTCACCGATCTTTCGCTGAGAAGATTATATGAAACTGTAGTCCCCCCCGAATGTATTGAAATTCAGACGTATGGTAATGCTAAGGCCGCAGCTTGCTTTCTTTATGGGCTGGCGCAAAAAGAAATTAGCCGTAAAGTTCTTGATTACTCAAATCCTGATTATCAGATAATTATAACTGCGGTGGTGAGAAAACCTTGAATTATTTGAATATATTGAAACAGCCTGTTAAAACCGCTAAAAAGTTCAAAGACGTTTTGATCAATACTTACGAGCGCTTCCGCAAAAAAAAATCTGCTATTATCCTTATCTACCACCGTGTCGGAGAATGTCATAGCGATCCTCAACTGCTGATGGTCAGCAAAAGGAAGTTTGAAGAGCAGATAAAGTATTTGAAAGCGAATTTCAAGGTTATAAGTCTGCAGGAGTTGATCTGGAGAATAAACGCTCGCGAAGAAATTGAAAACTGCGTTGTTATAACTTTTGATGACGGCTACGCAGACAACTTTTTAAACGCTAGGCCCATATTGGAAAAATACGATTCTCCGGCAACAGTTTTTGTAACTTCCGGTATGATCGGAAGCGATCGAGAGTATTGGTGGGACGAACTTGAAAGAATTTTTCTTACCGATGCGAAGATATACAAAAACCTGCTTATAGAAGTACGCGGCAAAAAATTTGATTGGAAAATCGACGATCGCCTTGCCGCTATTGGTGTTTACGGTCAAATACATCCATTGCTGAAAAATTTAAGCAATCACGAGCGCGAAACCATTATCAGGCAAATGATCGAATGGGCGGGCTTAGATCTTAAAGGACGCGAAACGCATCGTTCAATGAATCAGGAGCAATTGCGCGAAATTGTTAAAAACGGATTGATAGAGGTAGGCGCGCACACCATTACTCATTGCATGCTTTCGGCCGAGGAGGAAGCAGTTCAAAAAAAAGAAATTATCGGTTCGGGCAAAGCTCTTGAAGATATTTTGAACTGTGATATTAAAAGTTTTTCTTATCCTTTCGGCACCTGGACTGACGCTACCGCTCAAACGCTTGAAATCGTCCGGAATGCGGGGTACAACTGTGCCATAGCAAACGTTCCTGGAAACGTTTATAAAGATTGTGATCTTTTCTGGATGCCTAGGTATATAGTGAGAAATTGGGACATAAATGTTTTTCAGCAAAATATAAATACGTTTTTTCATCTTAACCATAATTATTTTGATTATATTACGTTGCAAGATATGTATAATATTTTTTTTAAAGCTAGGACCAGAGCCCGTGAGGCATATTCAAATATCTTGATTCCTTCTTCGTTGCCGACCGGGCCGATAAAAAAAACTAAAAGACAAAAAATAAATAGCGTTCTTCAGATAAATACCAATGACTCTATCGGAGGCGCCGCAAGGGTCGCCAATAACCTTCTTCAGGCGATGGAAAAAAAAGGTTTTATATCGAAAATGCTCGTGAATTCGTGTTCTTCGGAAGATGAAAAAGTTGAAATAATTCTGCGCAATAATTCTTATTATCAGAAGCTGCTCTGGTATTATCAACGCAAGCAAGGACTGCTTGATTTTTTCCATTTTTCGAGTTTCGGACTCAAAGATAATGCCAAAGTAAGAAACTCGGATATCATTCATTTTCACAATCTGCATGGAGATTACTTTAGTCCGTTTTGCCTGCCCGAGCTTACAAGAATTAAACCATCCTTGTGGACGTTGCACGATATGCAGGCGCTTACCGGACATTGCGCACATTCGATGGAGTGCGACAGATGGATCGACGGATGCGGCAAATGCCCTTATTTGAAGACTTTTCCATCAGTAGAAAGGGATATGACTTCTTTCGTGTGGAAAGAAAAAAAACGAATATATGAAAATTCCGATTTAATTCTGGTTTGCCCTTCAATGTGGCTTAAAAAATGCGTTGAAAAAAGCGTTTTAAAATCGCACGATGTTCATTTGATTTACAACGGAGTTGATACAAGTATTTTTAAACCGGCAGATAAAAATGAGGCTAGAAAAATTTTAGGGTTGCCCTTAGAGCGGACGATTTTTTTATTTAATGCAGCCGGCGGGATTGGCAATAAGTGGAAGGGAAGCGAGTATTTGCTCGAAGTTTATGCAAGGTATAAGGACGATCCGGAGTTTTTATTTTTAAACGTCGGCGGAGCGGCGGAACCAGATGGACAGCCTAAAGCTGTAAATTGGATTGACGTTCCTTTTGTAAATGATGAAAAACACATGGCCCGGTATTATTCTGCGGCCGATTTGTTTCTTTATCCTTCGCTTGCAGACAATTGTCCTCTGGTGATTTTAGAATCCATGGCTTGCGCTACTCCGGTGATCACATTCAAAACCGGCGGCATACCTGAACTGGTAAAACATCTTGAAACCGGGTATCTGGCCGAATACAAAAATACGCGCGACTTTATGGATGGAATTGATTTTTACGTCAAAAATCGCGTTGAAATGACGAAAAGCTCTTTTCAGGCTTCGGAACATGTGAACCGTAATTTTTCGTTGAATAAAATGATCGATTCTTATATGGCTTTATATGAAAAAGTTTTTTTGGCAAGGAAATAACTATGTTTTTTATGTTTGTTTGGCTCGGGTTATTGAAGTAGTAAATTATTAAATAAGATATTTTTCTCAGGACTGCATTAAATAAATAATTGGATTTAGTATGAACAAAATATATATAATTCTTCCGGTCCATAACCGCCGAAGCGTGACCGAAAAGTTCATAAATTGCCTTGCCGCGCAGTCGTATCAAAACTATCATCTTATATTGGTTGACGACGGCTCCACAGACGGTACGGCTGCTATGGCGCGCGCGAAGATTAAAAACCTTACCGTTATCCGCGGAGACGGCAATCTCTGGTGGGCGGGCGCGCTGCATAAAGGTTATTCATGGCTTAAAAATAATGGCGCGGCGGCCGGCGACGCGGTGCTTTTATGTAATGACGATGTGGTTTTCGACGTCGGCTACCTTCAGACCGGCATGGACTTGTTATCGCGGACGCAGGAGGCCATGGTGCTTTCTTCGATATATACTCTGGAAGATAAATTCCATGAGGCTGGTGTTATAGCCGATCTTAAAAATCTTAGTTTTAAAAGCGCGAATATCGGAGAAAAGATAAACTGCGCCACCACGCGCGGCCTTTTTTTTACCTTCGGGACATTTCTTAAGATCGGAGGCTTTCATCCGGTTTTGTTGCCGCACTACCTTTCGGATTTCGAATTTACCATAAGAGCTTTTAATCGCGGCATCAAAATTCTGGCAGATGAAAAATTGAGACTTCAAATAGACTTATGCACTACCGGATATTATAATTCGATCGATAACGAAGGCATCGCGGTTTTTTTTAAGAAATTTTTCTCGAAAAAATATCCTGATAATCCAATTTATAAAGTTATTTTTATTTTTATGGTCTGCTCTTTTCCGTGGAATTTAATAAATACTTTCAGGGTGTCGTGGACGGCTTTTAAGCATATATTTTTTCATATCAGAAAGTTATTTAAAATAAAAAGATGATAAGGGATGGAATTTATGAATTCATTGAGAATACTTGTAACCGGCGGGGCGGGTTTTATAGGCAGCCATCTTTGCGAAAAACTTTTAAAAGAAGGCCATGAAGTAATATGTCTGGATAATTTTTTTACCGGGCGTAAAGAAAACGTAAGCCATTTACTCGATAATAAAAAATTCGAGCTGATAAGGCACGACATCACTGAAGAAATAAGGCTCGAGGTCGATCGCATATATAATCTGGCGTGCCCGGCGTCGCCCGTGCATTATCAGTATAACGCGATTAAGACCGTTAAAACCAACGTAATGGGAGCGCTTATCACGCTCGGTATGGCCAAGAGAGTGAAGGCGAGAATACTGCAAGCCTCTACCAGCGAGGTTTACGGCGATCCGGCTGTCCATCCGCAGGTTGAAGGATACTGGGGCAACGTAAATCCGATAGGCATCAGAAGCTGCTATGACGAAGGAAAGCGCGTCGCCGAAACTTTATTCATGGATTATTACAGGCAGAATAATGTCCAGATAAGGATCGTGCGTATATTTAATACTTACGGCCCGCGCATGCTTGAAAACGACGGGCGCGTGGTGTCTAATTTTATCGTGCAGGCTTTAAAAAATGAGGATATAACCATATACGGAACCGGCTCCCAGACGCGCAGTTTTTGCTTTGTGAGCGATCTGCTCGAAGGCATGATGCGCATGATGGAAAACGAAGAAGGATTTATCGGCCCCGTTAATCTCGGAAACCCTCAAGAATATACTATATTAGAGCTCGCTAAAATGATTATCGAGCTGACCGGTTCGAAAGCGAAGTTAGTATTTAAGCCTCTGCCGGCCGACGATCCGTGCCGCAGAAAGCCGGATATTTCACTTGCTCAGCAAAAATTAGGCGGCTGGAGCCCTTTGGTGTGCGCAAAAGATGGACTTATCAAGACTATCGAGTATTTTGAAAGCGAATTGCAAAAAATATAAATTTAAAGGTTTTTAACATGGTCTTCGGGAGGTTACTAATCAGACTGTGTTAAAACTCAGTTTATTATGTTTTAATTGTTCATAACCTGTTGTTTTTTTGTGATCATTTTTTTAAAATCACCAAATATTTTTAAAAATTTTGTTTCTTTGAAAATTTAAACTTTTATTTGCATTTTATTATTCTAAAAGTATATATTTTTCTTTTTTTAAGCAAGGCAAATACCTGACATGCCAATTATTTTGCTAATTCCTAATAATGTTATCATCCGAGCCACATTAAAACAAGTAGCCAGAAGCGACGTTTCGATATTTACTTTTTTAAGTCCGCGTAATAAAAACTGGCCGGCTGCAAGGTTTCTTTTCATGTGACCGAACGGCAATTCGGATACTTCTTTTCGTCTGGCATATATTTCTTTATTTTCTTTTTTAGCGTAATTGGCTTCTATTCGCTCTTTTACTTCTTCGTTTCTTAATCTCGTTATAGACCTGCCAGTCTGACTGCTTGTACAACAGCCATAATATTTGCAATTAAAACATACTTTCGCTTTTGCTTTGTATATTTTGTCGCCATTTTCCTTGACTGTCTCTGGCCATAAAGTCCGATCATCGGGACATAAATACCGGTCAATATGACCGCAATAGTGAAATTCTTTTTTTTCGAATTGTCTGTCTTTTTCTTCGCGTTCTTCGTTCATCTGGCGGCTTGACGGCACCACAACATTCATCCGATTTTCAATTTTTTCAAGGTCGTCAACGCTCGAATATCCCGCGTCGCCGCATCCTGTTTCAATTTTATTTCCAAGGATTTCTTCTGCTTTTTCCATTTGTTCGGTAAACTGATTATGATCGGTGCTGGCGGAAATTGCCTCAGCGTTTACAATCAACCCTTTTTTGCCATCGGTTACAAGCTGGACGTTATATGATGCATGCGTGCCTTGACGCCCTTTCGCCTTAACGCAATCGGAGTCGACAGTGTTTATGCTTTCTTTACCGCTTGCTTTTAATTTGTTCCAAACTTTTGAAATCTCTTCAAGGCGGGACTTTTCATTCTTCAACTTTTTTTGAAGTTTAACAAGCGATTCGATATTTTTTTCTTCTTTATCTATTTTTTCGCATTCATCAGTTAATTTATCTATGAGCTTATTCGCCTTTTCTATGGCTTCGGCGCATTGCTTTTCCGTCCATGTATTTGATATCGATGCACTGGCTCTGAACTTACTGCCATCAACGAAAAGGACGTTGCCTTCAATCAAATTAAGATTCACGCACATTTGAACACATAACCTCAATGTTTTTTTGATTAAAACCGAATTTTCTTTTCTGAAATTAGCTATGGTCCAGTGATCTGGTTTTAATCCGCCCGAAAGCCAGACATATGAGAGATTATGATAAAGAGCTCTTTCTATTTTTCGCGAACTTTTTACTCCATAAGAATATGAATATACAAGCACTTTTAACATGGTTTCAGGATCGTAACCGGGCGCACCGGTTTTAGCCGGCAGATAAGGTTTTTCCTTGATAATTTCTGCGAAAATGTTACCTACAATAACATCATAAGCGCGAACCGGATCATCCGGCGAAACCATATCTTCTATCGATTGCGGAATTAAATTCAATTGATTCCTGTCTCCATAAATAAAAGGCATTTTAAACTCCTTTATCGTATATTACGAATATATTATATCATAATATATTCGATAAATCAAGTGTTTTTTAATAAATAATTGTTTTTTTAACTACAATTATTGTTATTAAATAACTGGCGTGATAAATTCACACAGTCTGAATGATTATAAATAAAAATCAGTTGATTTATTTTTCTGTGTCTGTTCTTTTTTCTTTATTAATAGCAGGTTATCATAATGATGCAGGATTGATACATAATTGGATTGGCTATGATAAATTTATTAAGCAGGAATATGGTACGCCTTTCGTTTATAGAGCTTTAATCCCGTCATTGGCCAGAGTCATTAATTTTTTTACGAATGTTCCGCCTAAATATTTATTTTATTTATTTGATTTTTTGGCCACTTTTTTGATATTGATATTTTATGAGCGTTATCTGTACTTATTTCTGAAAGAAAAACAATTATCTCGAATTTTATCATTTACAATTTTTTATGTAATGACTTTTGTTATTCTGCTTCCCAGATATTATTCGTTGTATTATCCTTACGATATGTATTCGCTTCTGTTTAATATAATTCTTTTGACTTCTATTTATGAAAGCAGAATAAATCTGTTTTATCTGACGTTTATTATAGCAACCTTTAATCGTGAAACAACTATTTTTATGTTAATGGCATTTTTATTGGTAAATTATGACAAGTATGAAAAAAAATATTTATTAAAACACGGCTTTTGTATTTTATTTATTTGGTTTGTTATTAAGTATTTTCTTTATTTAGTTTTTTATCAGGTTAATGGAAGCACAATTTTTCAGCATCAATATTTGTGTAATATTGATTTTTTTTACAAAAAATCAGGGGATTTCAGAGTTTATATTTAAAATTGCATATATAGCCGGTAATTTTGGATTTTTATGGGTTTTAGTTTTTTTTAATGAACTCGATACTTTTTTAAAAAGAACTTTTTTGATTATTATACCTTTTTATCTTTCAATGCTTTACGTTGCAAATATTTTTGAATACAGAATATTCAATGAAATGATACCATTAGTTTTAACACCTGCTTTATATATACTGGTCAAAAAAATAAAAAGTTCTTCCGTTAAAAATCTTTAAGTATTTTGGGGATGAGAAACATAAGTAATAATTAAGCAACCGTAGTTATTTTTTTGAACTTGAGTTTTTTTAGAAAATTTTGTATAATGAGGTTAGTTATTCTTAGTGATTGAAAAAAAATATTGTGAGGTAGATGATTGGATATATTGGCAATTAAATTTCCGTTGTTATTTCTAGTATTTAACAGACCAGACACCACAAAAAAAGTTTTTGAGCGGATCCGCGCGGCACGCCCGTCCAGGTTATTCATAGCGGCGGACGGCCCGCGTTCGGGGCGTGAAGATGATGTTCGTAAATGCGCCGAGGTTAAGAAAATCGTGAGCGGCGTCGATTGGCCATGTGAAGTTACGACGCTGTTTCGCGAAAAAAACCTTGGCTGTCGTCGTGCGGTAAGTTCTGCGATCACTTGGTTTTTCGAAAACGTTGAAGAAGGAATTATACTGGAAGACGATTGCCTTCCGGATATATCGTTCTTTAAATACGCTGGCGAATTGCTCGAATGCTACAGAGCCGACGAAAGAATCGGCATGGTATGCGGGGCCAACTTCCAGTTCGGGTCACGGCGCACTATGGATAGCTATTATTTTTCTCGATATCCTCATGTGTGGGGCTGGGCTTCATGGCGGCGCGTATGGCAAAAATATGACGCTGAAATGAAAATATGGCCCGAAATAAAATCGGGCGGCTGGCTGAACGATCATTTTAATAATAAGGCACAGGTTGAATATTGGCGTAAGATTTTTGACTCTGTTTACGAAGGGAAGATTGATACATGGGATTATCAACTATCGTTGACGTTTATTACGAATCATTATATGTCGGTTATTCCAAATGTCAATTTAATTTCTAACCTTGGTTATTGCGGCGAAGCTACTCATACAGCTGGAGGCGGTGGTGTTCTTTCAGAAATGAAAACTTTACCGATGAATTTCCCGCTGATTCATCCTGATTTTATGATTAAAGATGCCCTGGCGGATAAAAAGGTCGAAAACCTTTTTTTTAAGTCTCATGGAACTTTAGAGTTAATCAAGCATAATATCAAGGTTTCGATTAAAAAAATGTTGAAGATAAAAAAGTAATTTTTTTTGAAAGTTATAAATAATGAAAAATGTAAAATGTAAAATCTGCGGCGGAACTTCTAAGTATATTTTTTCCGCGGAATTAATGCGTAAATATACCGTTGAGTATTTTATCTGTGAATGCTGTTCCTTTTTGCAAACTGAAGAGCCTTTCTGGCTTAAAGAGGCTTATATGTCGCCGATTAATCTTACCGATACCGGCCTTCTTGCCCGAAATATTTATTTTTCGCGGATTGTTTCTTCCATATTTTATTTCGTTTTTGGCGGCGGCGGTAAATGCCTTGATTATGCAGGTGGATATGGAGTTTTTGTGAGGCTTATACGCGACGCCGGTTTTGATTATTATTGGCAAGATCCTTTTTCACAGAATATTTTCGCCCGCGGTTTCGAGTATGATCGTGCTTCGATGAAAATCCTTGCGGTTACTTCATTTGAAGCATTCGAACATTTTGCCGATCCGCTATCTGAAATAGAAAAAATGCTCGAAATTTCCAAAAATATATTTTTTTCCACGCAGCTCCTGCCGAAGCCGGTTCCGGCTCACGGCGGCTGGTGGTACTATGGCCTGGAACACGGCCAGCACGTTTCGTTTTACTCCGCTGAAACGCTTGGATATATCGCAAAAAAATACGGGCTTAATTTTTATACGAACTTTTCCGACTTTCATTTTTTTACCGAAAAAAAATGAACGCTTTTGTGGTAAAACTTCTTATAAGGTTCAGCCGCTATATTTTTGAACTTATATGACCAGCCTTACTTATAGCGATTTATCGCTGCTAAACGTTAAAAATAAATAAAAGGCGTGAAATAGATTGTACGACAATTACTTTAAAAATCACTCGGTTTCATATGAAATTTATGAAAATTTCAAAATTCCCGATTATGTCAAGCGTGAGCTGCCCGCGGATAAAAACGCTGCCATACTCGATATCGGATGCGGCCTCGGACAATTTTTAGAGGCGCTGAAAAAAGAAGACTACGGCGATTTGACCGGCATAGATATTTCTGACGAAGCGGTCGAAGCCGGGGCGGCCCGTAAGAATAACGTTATTAAAATAACCGGCATTAAATCGTTTTGTATGCAAGCGACCAGGCGTTATGATTTTATTATAATGAGCCATGTGATCGAGCATATCGAAAAGGACGAAATTATTGAAACGATAAAGCTTATAAGAGAAAATCTTATGAAACCCGGAGCCGTTCTTTACGCCGCCGTTCCGAACGCTCAATCGAATACGGGCTGTTACTGGGCTTACGAGGATTTTACCCACACTACCCTTTTCACCGCCGAAAGTTTGATATTTGTGATGAAGCTGGCCGGTTTCGGGGACATTAAATTCCTCGATCGCCTGGGGCTTGCCAATACCAGGCCTGCTTTTAAAATTTTTAAGAAAGCGCTTATCAAGCTATATGAATTAAACAATAATTTCTGGAACAGGATCCTGGCGAGCTCTTATCACGAGCAAAGTCCGAGAATATACACTTTTGATTTAAAATGCATCGTTAAAAATATTTAAAATGTTGAAAAAAATAAAATCCTTCGTCGCTGAAACCCTTAGAAACGTAGTTGAATGGCTGGCCATGGCCGGCGCAGCCGCTGTCGTTCCGAAGAGCCTCATGATATTGAAGCTCGACGGAATCGGCGATTATGTTCTTTTTAGAAATTTTATCGAAATATTGAGAAACGATGAGCGTTATAAAGGCTATAGGGTTACTCTCTGCGCTTCGCTTGCGGTTAAAAGCCTCGCCGATGAAACTGAAAAGAATACTATCGATGAGTTTATATGGATTGACAACAAAAGTTTTTATTCTAATTATTTTTACAGGTTTCGGGTTTTAAGGGATATACTTCGCAAAGGATTCGAAATTGTAATACATCCTACATATTCCAGGGAGTATATCGCCGATAAAATTGTAAGGGCTTCGAAGGCACCCGTAAGAATAGGCAACGTGGGCGATACTATCAATATTCCGGCCGGCCGGAAAGCCGAATTTGACGGGTATTATACACGCCTTGTGAACACCGAATCCGACGGCCATGTGATGAAATTCGAGTTTCACAGATATAAAATATTTTTTGAAACGCTTTTGAATAAAAAAATCGATATCGCCAGACCGTTTATAAACGCTTGCGGATGCGATTGTTTTTCACGGTTCGAGCCGGCCGTGGAAAAACCCTATGCGGTCGTATTTCCCGGAGCCATGATGAGTGATAAGCAATGGAGCCACGAATGTTTCGCTGAAGTCTGCGATTTTCTGGCCGAAAAATATTCGTTAACGGTTCGTATAGCGGGGGCAAAATCCGACGAAGAATTCGCTTCTAAAATAATCGGAAAATCTAAAAGCGGCAAAGTTATTAATGTCGCCGGAAAGACGAAACTATTCGAACTTGCCGCACTGCTTTCGAAAGCAGCCATTCTGGTTTCAAATGACACTTGCGCGGTGCATATAGGAGCGGCTTCCAATACGCCCCGAATAATATGCGTTTTCAAAGGAAACCATTTCGGCCGGTTTGTGCCTTATCCGAAGGAAGTTTTCAAAAACTTACACTGCGTTTTTCCCGAAGAATTGGAAAAGAATATTAATAATTATGAATATTTGGAGAGTAAATATCTTTTTGGATCGAAGCTGGATATAAACTCCGTTACCGCGGAGAAAGTAAAAAAAATGATCGCGGAAATAATGGGATGAGCCGTAAACAAAATAAATGATATTTTTTCCTCCGCAATTATTATTTGATTTTATAATCTTAATTTGATATCATATTTTTGTGTTAGTAAATTCAACGATAAAAGTTTAACGAAATATCGAAGGTATTGAATGAAAGGCAAAAAGAAATACTTGACACTTTAAATCATTTTTTGTATGAAAGTCTCCTATGATACACAGATATAAAACATAAAAACACACGAATATATGAAGATACATTGCTAAATATTAAGTTATTGAGGTGAAATTATTGAATACGCCGGTTTTATTTTTAGTGTTTAACAGGCCCGATACGACTAAAAAAGTTTTTGAACGCATTAAACAAGCGCGGCCCGCCGATTTATTTATCGCTATGGACGGCCCGCGCGCCGGAAATGAAAACGATATTAAAAAATGCGCGGCGGTAAAGGAGATTGTAAGCCGGGTTGATTGGCCGTGTAAAGTCTCGACGCTGTTTCGCGAAAAAAACCTCGGCTGCCGCAAAGCCGTCAGCTCGGCGATAACCTGGTTTTTTGAAAACGTCGAAGAAGGAATAATACTCGAAGATGATTGCCTGCCTGAGATTTCGTTTTTTAAATACGCCTCGGAACTTCTTGAAAAGTATAGAAACGACGAACATATAGGAATGATATGCGGCGCTAATTTTCAATTCGGCGAACGCAGAAGCGCCGGCAGCTATTACTTTTCTCGTTACGCCCATGTCTGGGGCTGGGCGTCCTGGAAAAGAATGTGGCGTAATTATGACGTAGAAATGAAAAAATGGGAAGAGATAAAATCGGGCGGCTGGCTGAATGATTTTTTCGGCAATAATTCAAAGGTTAAATACTGGACGGAAAAGTTCGACGAAGTTCGCGCGGGTAAAATTAACACATGGGACTACCAATTATTTTTTAATTTTATCGTTAATAACTATATATCGATAATCCCTAATATTAATTTGATATCCAATCTGGGCTATTCTCAGGAGGCCACTCATACTTTCGGACAGGACGAAGCGCTGGCTGAAATGCAAACTTCGCCCATGGAATTTCCTTTAAAACACCCGCCTTTTATGATATGCGACTGCGCGGCGGATAAACGGACTGAAAAATTATTTTTTAAGCCCCATAAATTGATCGATTTGATAAAGCATAATATAAAAACATCCATTAAAAAAGCGATAAAATTAAAAAAGTGATCTTATATGAGATTTGAAGAAATTGAAAAACTATAAGAATGCAAAGGTCAGAAAAATTTAACAATAACAAGAGTTGAACAGCAGTCGCGTAAGGAAATTAAGGCTGGATACATGAAAATCGATAAGTGTAAAATTTGCGGCGGGGCGTCTGATTTTATTTTTGCGGCGAAAATAATGAATAAATACGACGCTTCATATTTTTTATGCCCGCGCTGCGGCTTTATGCAGACCGAAGAGCCGTGCTGGCTTGAAGAGTCTTATAAGCGGCCTATAAATCTGTCGGATACCGGTTTACTGGCGCGTAATATTTATTACGCTCAATTAAGCGCTTCGCTTATTTTCGCTTTACTTTCCACTGAAGGTTCTTTTCTCGATTATGCCGGCGGCTACGGAGTTTATGTAAGGCTTATGCGCGATACGGGTTTTAATTTCTACTGGAATGACGCTTATACTCAAAATATTTTCGCGTCGGGATTCGAATATGACTTGAAACCGCCGGAAAGTAAAATTGCGGCAGTTACTTCATTTGAAACTTTCGAGCATTTCGTTTCGCCGCTTGATGAACTTGAAAAACTTTTGAATATATCTCAAAATATAATATTTTCAACGCGCCTTTTGCCGCCCGGAGCGCCGCCGCAGCCCGATGCCTGGCCCTACTACGGATTCGAGCACGGCCAGCATATATCTTTTTTTTCATTAAAAACCCTGCAATTTATAGCCGGTAAGTACGGTCTTAATTTTTACTCATACGGCTCCGAATTTCATTTCTTTACCGCCCGAAAAATTTCAAATTTGTATTTTAAATTTTTATGCAGATTCAGTAAATATATTTATGAATTTATAGTTAAAAAAAGAATGAAAAGCCTTACTGGAACCGATTCTTTATATCTTGCGGGCCCGGACGGGAATAAAAAATAAAAAAAATAAATAATGAGAATAAGGCAATGATAATCTGGCGCAGCGAAAGTTTAAAGACTCTTTTTCCGGCGATCAATCAATGAAAATAATAATGAAAATAATATTTGATTTTATAGTTTTATTGTGTTATTATGAATTTGCATTGTAAATTTAAGGAAATAAAACTAATACTTATAATGGAGGTATTTAAATGAAGGGTAATAAAAAATTAGTTGAAACTTTAAATCATCTTCTCGCAGATGAATTAACCGCTATCAACCAGTACATGGTGCACTCGGAAATGTGCGCTGACTGGGGTTATGAAAAACTTCACAAGCATTTTGAAAAACGCGCGATCGAAGAAATGAAACATGCCGAAAAACTTATAGGCCGTATTATTTTCTTAGACGGCGCCCCTATAGTCAGCGATCTTAAAAAAATATATATAGGCGCGGATGTTACAAAACAGTTCGCTAACGACCATAAAGCCGAAGAAGGAGCCATAAAGGCTTATAACGAGGCAATAGTCCTCGCCGGTGAAGTCGGCGATTTCGCTACGCGCGAAATTCTCGAATCGATTTTAAATGATGAAGACCGTCACATCGACGATATCGAAACTATTCAGAGCCAGATCGAACAGATGAGCCTTCCTATATTTTTAACTACTCAGGTAGGATAATTTATATTAAGCCTCTAAATAAACATATAAAAAGGACCGTTCCGTTTTATTGCCGGCGGTCCTTTTTTATTATAGTTAATCCGAAAAATACAATTAAACTTTGATGTTGTTCGAAAAGGCTTGTTTTGTTTTGTTATTTGTTACAATCTGACTGTATTTTCAAGGTTAACTAAGAATAAATCATTTATTTAGCGAATAAATAATGAACGGCGCCTATTATGGCCGCCGCCGCGGCAAAGCCGAGCAGATATGACGCCGTCGCGCCGGCGATAAGATAACCGATAATGCTCGCTGCTATGGCGCATAATACATTTAAAAACTGCGTTTTTACGTGATAGACGGCCGTTATTTTGCAGGCCGCCGCCGTCATTACGCTTTTATCCGAATATGGAACCAGGTGAGCGCCGGATATCGCGCCCGAAACAACCGCGCCCGATAATATCGGAATAAGCGAAGCGCCGGCGTGGGCTATCGCCATCTGGTAGGCTACCGGCATCATTATGGCCATCGAGCTCCAACTGAAGCCGGTGGCGACCGTTATCAGGCATGATGCGAAGAAAATTATGGCCGGAAGCGCCCAGGCCGTCACGAAACCGCCTGCTATGGAGGTTATGTAAGTTCCCGTGCCGAGGTCCGCCGAAATTTTGGCCAATCCGTTTGAAAGCATTATAATAAGCGCGGCATGCGACATTCCGAGCTTTCCGACGAGAAAAATTTTAAAATATGACCTGCCGGCGAGAACGCCGTCTTTTTTCATCATGTAAACGCATATAAGGGTCGCCGCTATGGCTGAAACTAACAGCACCTCTATAGTCGGCGCGTTCGATAAAATATTTATGAGCGTCGCGGCCTCGTCGCCTTTACACTTGAGCCTGATGTAGCCGCTCGCGAAAAGGCCCCCGAAAGCAAAGGCTATAAGCGATAGTATCGGAGTTAAAAAGTGGCGCGTCCTCACCTGCGCGTCGATTTCGTCGCCGTCATTGCCGCCGTTTTTGCCGCCGTCAGAGCAGGCGCCTTCGGTTTCAAAGCGCGTTCCGAGCCATTTGCCGCTGTAAGCAGTTAAAAACGCGAAAAATATACCGAGATATGTGTAAAAATGATATGGAAGCGAGGCTATTAAAAGCTCCATCGAGCCTTTGCCGAGATTGAATTTAAGCGACGATTCGAGCATTATCGAGCCTTCGTATGCCGCCCAGGTGGAAATAATGGCGACGGAGGCAATTTCGGATACTATATCGACGATATAGCCAACCTGCGCTATCGAAGCGCGGTTGATGATATTGATTTTGCGCATCGAAGAACCGGCGATAAGCACGTTGGCGTAATCGTCGAAGAATATGAATACGCCGATAAGCCAGGTAGCTAAGCGCGATTTTTTAGCGTCGTCGAGCCGGCGCGCCAGAGTGTCCGCGAGCATATAATAAGCGCCCGAAGCCGACATTATTTCGAGCAGACCGCCGATGAGCATTACAAAAAGAGAAATTTCGACGCGCTCGGCATCGGCGAAAGTGGCGATGGCATAGTGAATGGTTTTTTCGTATATAACGGCGGCCGCCGTGCCCGATATTACCAGCACGCCCGAAAAAATGCCCAGCGCGAGGGCGAGACTCACATTATGCGTCGCTACCGATATTACGATAGTGGTAACGGCCGGTATGAGCGAATAAAATGAATAGCCGTTCATCTAAAATAAAACGTCCTTTATATTTATTCCCCTGCGGGTGAGTTCCTCTTCTTCCTCTGATTTCATAACGCTTATTTCGCCGTTGTTGAGCCCGTGAATTTCAACGCCGTAGTCTCTGTAAAAATCGAGTATTTCGATGATTTCAGCCGTTATAAGCTGTCCCGGCACTAAAAGAGGTATGCCGGGAGGATACGGTACTATCATGGCCGTCGAAACACGTTCCTTTGCGTCTTTGAGCATTATTTTTTCGCCCGTGCAGTAAAAGAAAGCGTAGCGCGGCCGGAAACGCATCGGCGAGAGCGTCAATTTGAAGTGGTTCAATATTTTACCCTTGCTCTGCGCGGCGCTGTTGCCGCTGTTTTTTTCGATATTTTCGAGCGCGAAATAAAGCCGGTTGATTTTTGACTGCGTGGCGCCTATGGTTATTAAAATAGAAATCGTGTTAAAGGTCGTTTTTTCGATCTGTATATTATATTTATTGGAAAGTATATGCTCGATTTCGCGCGCCGTCATTCCCGTCTGCGATACGTCGATGGTCAGTTTGGTTTTATCTAATCGCACACGGTCGTTTTTGATCTCATCGGATATCAGGTCTTTTAATTCGAGAACCCTGAATTTTTTTAGCGAATTGACAGCCTTAGTCAGCGATTCCGACATTTCGAGCGATCGCGAAAGCAGCGTAAATCCTTCGAGCGCCATCTGCTTGCGAGCGGCGTCGAGCGAGGCTATCATAGGGTATTGCGGTGACGTGGAGGTGTGCATGTTGAGGTTTTCCATGAAAAAATCTTCGATCTGTTCAAAATCAGGGTCGTTGACATGTATCATCGACGCCTGGCTGAACGCGCTCATTGTTTTATGCGTGGACTGAGTGGCGTAATCGGCGCCGGAGGCCATGGCGCATGGGTAAAATTCATAATGGAAGCGAGCGTAGCCGAACCAGGCTTCATCAACTATTACTTTAATGCCGCGTTTGTGCGCTTCTTTGACTATATCGGCGATATCGTAAATAAGGCCGTCGTATGTGCAGTTGGTTAAAAACAATACTTTGACTTTTTTGCTCATTTCAATCGCTTTATCCATGGTTTCGATGATGCGCGCCTTCGGGACCGGGCCGAATATTCCATATTTATTATTTACCGACGGCATTAAATAGATCGGTTCCGCGCCGCTTATTATGATTCCGTAATGTACTGATTTATGGCAGTTGCGGTCTAATATGACCGATTCGCCCGGCTTGATAAGCGTCTGTAGCAGAATCTTATTGGATGTGGAAGTGCCGTTGGTCGAAAAAAATGTGCGCCTGGCGCCAAATGCGCGCGCGGCGAGCTCCTGCGCGTCTTTGATGACGCCCTTGGGATGCAAAAGCGAGTCGAGCATCGGCACCGATACCGAAATATCGGATGTAAAAAGGTTCTGGCCGAAAAAGTTAAAATAATCGCTCATCCACGGAGAGTTTTTGACCGAATACCCCGAAGCGTGGCCGGGAGTGTGCCAGGCGTCGCTGGCCTTTTTTGAATATTCGACAAGCTTTTCAAAAAATGGCGCGCGAAATTTGGAATTAATGAATTCCGCCTTTATTTTTACCGCGATATCGTCGAAATCACGGTCGCCTTTATAAAAATAGCCGTTCAGGTTTTCGCCGTTCAATACTTTCTGCGCGTTGCGCTCGTTGGTATATAAAAATATATTGATATCGTATCTGATCTTCAAAAACTCGTTTATCATTTCGCGTCCGCTTATCTTACGGGCTTTGCGCTGCTCGGTTATAAGCTCCCATTCGGTGAGAAGCGCGTGGATCGTTCCGTCCTTTTTTAAGTATTCGAGCGCTTCGTCAAAGTTGGACGCTGCGACGATTTTAAGACCTCGCGCGGCGAGCTCTTTTTCTTCGTCTAAAAGACCGCTCATGTTGGGATTTATCAGTAAAACTTTATATTGCATGGTTTCCTCCGGCTTCGCGCGGCGAAGATGAAAATTGCGTTAATGCCGCGTGGCTGAAAATAATTTTTAATCGTTCGTTTGCGCGAATAATTGATTTTTTGAAAAAATAAAATAAGCAGCGCGGCGCGTTACGCCCGCTACTTATGCTATACTGCTTACTTAAATATTAATTTATGCTTACTTAAATAACGATTTTATATAAGGATCGTTTTCGTCCGGTTAAATTTATAGGTACTATCTTATACTCAATGGCCCCATTATACAATATATTTAATTAAATTTCAATATATTTGACATACATTTCACAGATATTTAAAACACAGGATTAAATTATTTTTTAATCAGATTCGCCAGCCATTTAAGACCGCTATAAGATCGATATGAGACCGAAGAATCGATATAAGACCGCGACGGGGGAAAAGA
>DIVV01000167.1 GCA_002423385.1 bacterium UBP16_UBA6123 | reverse complement strand
GAAAGCCACCGCGGCCGCAAAGACGCTTCAGGCGATGATCTTAAATTTCTTGCCGCTGCCGTTATTTTCGGAGAGGCATTTTCGAAAGTCGAAGCCGGCGAAAGTATCGATGAAAAAGATCTTGAACTCAAACTGTTCATGGCCGGCTGGCCAGGCTCTTCGACTGCCGCGGCGAAATGTTTCGTCGAAGAGATCACAAGCGCCCGCCAGCCTGCGCGGCTCGATAAAAATGCGCTCGGAAGAACCGGATTCCAGGAATTTTCCGATACGCTTTTGCGGATGTCGTTGCAGTATTTCAAGCGCATGCGCGTAGAAAAAGGCCGCGGGTTCGTGTTTTCGAGCATCGCATGGGGGTTCGTCGTCGATTTTCTAATGGGGCGCGCCGCAAAGGAACACCGGATGCCTGATCTGGAAAAATATTTCAAGTTCAACAAATACGAGCTCAAGGACTTCGCGCTCGATAGATGCCGCCCGTTCGGCGATGAAAAAGACAAGCTGACCGACACCGCGGCCGGCCTTAAGCTGATGAAGACCGTTTACGAGTTCCTGCGTGAAGCCGGTACGGTCGATGAGCTGACCTGCGCTAACGCCTGCGCCGCCGCCGAGTGGACGCTCGCAAAACTGCTGGCAAGATACAAAAAACGCGCCTGGCAGCTCAGATTCGTTGAAAGGCTTTGACGGCGCTTTCGTTCGCGAAGCCGCTCCGGCGGCTGAATGCCGGCGCTTCGAGGCCGCGAAGCGGCCTCGAACTAACCAAAAAAAAGAAAATTAAGACGGTGCGCAGGCTTTTCAATCTTTAATAATGAAGAGAGAATGATATGCGTATAAGTTCTCAAATGAAAGAGTTTTTTAAAACGGAAATTAAGCGCTGGATATCGTCGGCCGATATTTATCTTTTCGGCTCGCGTACAGACGACTCTAAAAAAGGCGGCGATATCGATCTTCTGATTTTATCTGAGCAAAAGGTCGATTTTGATATTAAAACTAAGATAAAAATTAACTTTTATAAAAAATTCGGCGAACAAAAAATTGACCTTGTTTTTTTCAATAAAAACGACGATGCCGCTTTTAAAAAACTTGCGCTTATGGAGGCGGTCAAATTATGAGCGATTATAATAAAAAAGAAAAGCTGAAAATCGAAGAATTAAAAAATCTTCTGGCGCTGCTTGACAAAGCTGAGAAAAGTTTTGATTATTCAATCGATAAATGCCACTCTATAGGAATTAAAGAAGATTATTCATTCGAAGAACTCGACGCGTTCGAAGCGCTTACGGCGAGGTTCGCGAGAATATCTGATATTTTAATTCAGAAAATATTGTCTTTGATTTTTATAATTCTTAAAGAAACTCCTTTAACGACCATCGATAAAATCAATATGGCCGAAAAATACGGCATAATCAAAAGCGCCGATGGGCTTTTGGCGGCGCGGGAACTCCGCAACGAA
Source organism: bacterium UBP16_UBA6123 (assembly GCA_002423385.1). Lineage (GTDB taxonomy): Bacteria > Muiribacteriota > UBA9980 > UBA9980 > UBA9980 > UBA9980. The sequence goes on along the minus strand of DIVV01000167.1, from coordinate 40,408 downwards.
ATATCGCACGAATATAAATCCGCCGATATTTTAACGTTATTCCACGAAACATTAAAAATGTCTAATATACTTTCCCTGGAAATCGCTAATATAAAAACTCTTTTTTCGCGCCCGCGATTGGTGAAAGACCTCATAACCACTTTCGTCAGTGGAGATATTACTAAAAACATTAATTTTTCGACGTTGAAAAAACTTGAAAAACATTTTGTCTCGCCGGAATATATCGAACGCGAATCGAACATAATTTATGGAGTCAAATTTAAAACGGCGATGAAAAATGGAACGCGCCGGATAAATTATCAGAGTTGATCGACGCCAGACATATATCATTAAAACCTTATATTCCAGAATTCAAATATTATAAAATACTCGAAAACGAATTTTCATCGAAAAGTTTACGCGAACTCTATTCTCTCTCAGCCGCGCTGTTTCAGATGGAAAACGCCACCGAATCAAACATTAATAATGCCGTTTCGAAATTTATTTCGATATTAGAAAAAGAACTCGACTCTGAATTGAAGCGCGATTTCATTATCTGGCTGAAAGAAAAATTCCGAAGGATGAAACTGAATATTAAAGCGAATACGATAGACGAATTAAAGGAGGCATTGCCGATGTTTGAAACAAGAATTATGAAAGCTTTTGAGAAAGTTAAACTTGAAGGTAAAACTGAAGGAGAACATAAAAGCCAACTCGAAATTGCAAGAAACCTGCTCGATGTTCTGGATGTCAAAACAATAGCCGAAAAAACCGGGCTTTCGGTTGAAGAAGTCAAAAAATTGAAGCCACCGAAAAAAGCCGCCTGATATATTTTTTTTGAAGAGTTTTTCAATTCATAAAACAAAAATCCCGACCGTTCGCGCTCGCCGTCAAGCGTTTGCTACCAGGCCGGATTTTTTGTCGTTATTCGGTCCCCGTTTGGGACGCGGGACGGAAGCCGGGTCAGGCGGCGAAATCCATCGCCGCGCGAGCTGAGGGCAGAGCAAGCCGGAAGCCGTTGTTGTTACAGAACCTTAGTATCCCGATATCGTAAACATATTAGTTTCTGAATCTTCGAAGCCGGGTTTTGAAACATAAAATTTGACAGTCGTGTTTCCGGATATAGTAATCGGCCCTGTGTATTTAATTCCGTTTTTCTTTGGATCTGAGCCATCGACGGTATATTTATATGACTCATTTTCATACAATAAATTCACACTGTCTTTTAGAGTGAATTTATAAACATATTGTCCTGCATTACTTGATATTTGTTGATATTTGGGCATACTTATTTTAAAATTATTAATTTTACTTGGAATTGGCGGCCCCCACCAGGTAGGAGAATCAGGATCAATTGACACGCCTGTAGAAACGTAAACTATATTAGAAAAATCAATATTCATTATGCATAGTTTAAGATTTGCCCCTATACGTCCTAATATTTTATTGCCATCTGGAGACCAACACAGCGAACATGCCCTTTCCGGCGACCATAAATCGCCTCCAATATGTCTTGAGGAATTTAAATCACTATTTGTAACAGAAATCATATACCAACTATATTCTGGAGACCAGGATAATATTTTAGTATGATCAGGTGAAATTCTTGGATTAGACATCATCGTGAAATCATTGAAAATTAATTTATTACTTCCATCGATGTTTGAAATTATAATTTTACCTGTAAATCCTATTATATCGCCTAGTTTTCTGCTTGTCGAATATAAAAATTTAGGTTCATTCGGAACAGGTATAATACCATAAACATCTGAATTGGAATTTAGTAATGTTAAGGAATTATTCGTTAAGTTATATGAATATAATAAATTGGTCAAATTATTAGATATATATTTATACGTATGTATGTACAATAAAGCATTATCAAAAGAAAAAGTTGCACTGGCAAAATATTCTCTAATTGCTGAACCACTGGTGCTAAAACCTTTATATGCCTCAGTTTCTTGTTTTGTATTCAAATCATAAAAACAAACAGCAGAGTTGCTTGTTCCTTCTGAATAATATGCGATTTTATTTCCGTCCGGTGACCACGCAAGTTTTGTTTTGCGTCTTTTATTGTATGTAACTCTTTCCAAGTCTGAGCCATCCGGTTTCATAGTAAAAATCTCCTGACCGCCGTCAATGCTGCTTGTAAAAGCGATCAGTCCTGTCAATGGGGCATCGATAATCACTTTAAGATTTAAAGTAGTACAAACAGTCACTTTTCCTTCCGTATACGTCGCTCTTAAAATCACAAAACTTGAATAGTCTGGAGCAGTATATATATTACCTTTAACAGTCCCGCCGCCGGACAATATTTCCCATACCGGCGTTATATTTTTTGCTATCGCATTAGCAGATTTTGGTAAATAATAAGCCTTAGCGGTGGAAGATATCTGAGAAAGATCATAATTCTGATTTTTGCCTAAAGAAATTTCAGTTTGCGGCGCAGTTATACTTAAGCTTGTAAGCGGATAAGATGCCGTTAACTTAAAATTCGCCGTCAACAGGTTGCCATTTTGGTCCTTAACATCGATGCACGTGACTTTAAAGTCAAAAGATGCGCCATGTGTCGCAGGCGCATTTACAGCAAGACTGGTCAAAGGCGTCAATTTTTGAACGCCGTTTTCTATCATGATTTTTTCCCACTTCAAACGTTCTTTAGGAATGGTTTCGACAACCTCGCCAGCGGCGGTTAACGTGGTAACTTTAATGGTTGAAAGGTCAAAGGAACCATTTAGTGGGACTGTGGTTGATGAAGGGGTAATGGAAAGAGTAGAAGGCGGTGGAATATAATTTATTGTAATCCATTTGAAGTCGAGCCAAGTAGCTTCTTTACCAAATAAAGTATTCCCATCAGGCCCAACAAGTGAATAAATAGCCAATCCGAATATATTTTTTCCTGGTTTTAAGTTAATAGTACATTGAGGATTGGTAATGTTATCATAATTTACAATCGAATAATTTTCACCAACTTTCTCAAAAATAAATCGAATAAGATGTAAGCCCAAATAATCTTTTGGGTTCTTTGCTCTTAGAGTTATTTGTGAACTATTTGTTATCAAATCTTGTTCAAAATTTTTAAATTCATTAAACTCATAATTATAATATTGTAAAATATTTTGTACAAATTCTATATTTCCAATTGTTTCTGGATTCGCTATTGTTTCGTCCCATCTTTTGGAAATGCTATTCCAATCAATCAATGATCTTACTCCATAATAGCTTATTTTATTGAACACAATAGAGTCTTTACTTAATGCATTTAGTCCAAGCGGAAACGGTTCGAAAGAATTATTGCTATATTTAATTGTTCTAATCTCATTAGGGTAATTAGGATCAGCAATATAAAGTTGAGAATTTGCAATTTTATACACTACTAAAGCATGTCCCACCTCTTTAGTAGTTTCAGGATCAATTCCCCTAACTGCCAAAAATTGTGGTTCTTGCGTTATCATCATAGAAAAAAGGAATTGCCACATGGTTTCTTCATGAGATAACTTTTGTTGCTGAGCTATATATTCTTTTTTTTTATCATTTTGCTCAAAATCGTATTGAATTACCGATGCAAATTTATATCCTCGCACATCATCCAATTGAGATATATCTATTCCATTTGGGCTAAGTAGAGGATCATAAATATCACCATAAAGTCTTTTATCGTTAAAAAGTTCGTCATTTCTGTTTTGTATATAATACCATAAAGAAGAAATACTCATTCCTGCACATATTCCTTTGGAAGAAAGATAAGAACCCCAATTTGAAAACCTCCAATTGTTTTTACCAAGAGTATAGTGAGTATCATATGCATTATATTTAATTAAGGAATCTTTTGGAATTTTTTCAATTATTATTTTTATATCAGGCTTATTTTCTGGTGACTTCGAATTAGCAGATGATATATTTAAACGGTCATACGTTTCATCATTCAATCTTCTTGTAATTATAACGATTTTATCGTTAGTTCTTTCTTCTGACGGAATCCCTTCAAACTTCCCCGTCTCTTCATCATAATAAAACGCCATTGCAAATTCGTCACTATTTATTTTAACAGGTATACTCATTGCTACCGGTTCGTTTGTATAAGTCGTATTACATTCGATTTTAATAATTGGAGATGCGACTTTAGCACCGCTTGTTGTAACTACATTGCTTGAACTCGAATAAGAAACATTAATTTTATCATTTTGCTCAAATGCACCTGGCGGAACATTTATTTCAAATCCATTTAGCGGACAACCCGGCTTGTCAACTTTAATTATTCCGCCCGCTGGCGTGATTTCAGACGATACCACCTTAACTTCTGTTATTATTGAGCTTCCATCGCCAATTATCAATTCAGAATAATCATAATTTATGGTGGTGTTACGTGCCATGCTTACAAACACCGCCTCCCCGGCCTTAAACTCCGGGTCAGCTCCGTCTAAAAGCATCACTTCGCCTGAATCGTTTCGAACTGCCGAAACGAAAGCACCGGCCATTGTGTTAAATTTATAGAGGCCCTTTATTTCTGAATATCTGTTCATTAACTCGCTGAATTTTACCTGCTCCGGCATTTTTGAAAAACCGACGAGATTGAAGCCGGCTTTCAAGTCTATATTGCCGAGCACTCCGAGCTGCTGGCCGGATAAATTTATAAGAAGATCGGCGCTCGATTCTATTATGTAACCACGGCCGGCCGAAAGCGTTTTTAATTCACCGCGGCTTAGCGTTAAAAATGAACCCGCTGCCGCTTCGAAATAATAAATTTCTTTAATTGCCGGGTTTTGTGTTTGAAGCTGTTCCGGCGTTATATTGGGTTCGATGGTGAAACTTATAAAATTAAGCCCCGTTTTAAGCGCGAGCGCCTGCGACGCTGCGATTGGAGGCGTTATGGTTTGCGCATGAAGCGGACCGGAATATATTGAACCGAAAACGATAAACGATAAAAATATTAAATTCAGTAAAAAGAATATTCTTTTTTTATTATACATAAGACACCTCTATATCATCTATATTAAAATAAAAATCCCTAAATTATAATAATCGAATATACCATTAATTGACAATTCCTTTTAATAAACGTTATTGCGCAGACCAGAACAATGGATGCCAGCCCGGCGGAAGAGCGTCGGTAAACGAAGTAACCTTCTGAATGCCAGTGCCATCCTGATTCATGGTATATATATTCAAATAACTATCACGCGTGGAATAAAACGCGATTTTTGTTCCGTCTGGCGACCAGGACGGCATATTATCGGCATAAGCATTATTGGTATTTGTCAAAACGACTTTATTTGTGCCGTTTGCATTCATAACTGCAATTCCACTATCAGATCCACTGTTCCACGAATAAATTATTTTTGTGCAATCCGGCGACCAGGACGCGCTAAATGCTGAACTTGCAAGTTCGGTCTGACCTGAGCCATCAGCATTCATTATATAAATAAATTCGTTGCCACTTACAGGTTCTCTTCTTTTAAATAAAATTTTTGTGCCATCTGGCGACCACTGAGGAAGATAGTCTTCATATTCACCGGTGGTTAATTGCTTTATATTTGAGCCATCCACGTTGATAGTGTAAATATCGTAATTCATATCCGTTGTCGGAAAAGCATATACGATTTTTGTGCCATCTGGCGAAAGCATTGGACAGTGGAATCCTGTTGTCGTATTATTTATTTTCGTTTTTTCAGTTCCATCTGCATTCATAGAATACAATCCATCATCACCGCCGAAATATATTTTCGAGCCGTCATGAGAAGCAGTTGGATAGCAGCCGGAATTTGCCAATTCCGTAAGTCCGCTTCCATCGGGATTAATTGAGCATATTTTGGGTCCTAATTGATCGAAAATAATTTTGCCGTTAGTTCTATTTATTACTAAAACAGCCGTCATTATTTCAGAATCGTTCATTCCATCCTTTACGGCTAAGGCTTTTATCGTCGTAGTTCGGGAAATTTCGAACGGTCCCATATAAGCGGCTCCGTTCATGTCTGACGGCATGGTTCCGACTGTCGGAGTCGTGCCGTCGATTGTATAATAAATATTGGCAACACCGTCTGTGGCGGTTTTGAGTTCGACCATCTGCGCGCCGTTATAAGTTCCGCCGGAAGGCGTCGTTGACGGTTTAGACACTCTTTGTTTCGGCACTACGCCAGATAACCAGTGCATAGAGTTTTTATTTGAACTGTAAAAATTACTTAAAAGCGTTAAACCTGAGCTGTCAGTATTTATGGTATAAATGTCCATAAATCCATCCCCTTTATTAGACGAAAATAATATTTTTGCGCCGTCCGGCGACCAGCATGGGTAGCGAGCGTCAAGCGAATCTGTTTTAATTGAAGTTAAACCCGAGCCATCGATATTAATTGTGTATATTTCATTTAAACCCGGACTGGGAAAAATTTCCGTATCAAAAGCTATTTTGACGCCATCAGGAGAAACAGCAATATTTTCAATGTTTTTTCCACTTGTCGTTATCTGCGTTTGGCCTGTTCCATCTGGATTTATCGAATAGATTTCACCCGCACAGAATAAAATTTTCGAGCCGTCAGAAAACCATACAGGCGAAGTTTCGGCTTCGAGCGAGTTAGTAACTCGAGTTACTTCGGAGCCGTCTGCATTCATATAATAAACATCAGTGCCGCCATCACGATTTGAAATGAACGCAATTTTAGAGCCATCAGGAGACCATGACGGCGCTATGTCAGATGCGGGATTATTACTGATATTTTTAAAACCAGAACTATCGGTATTAACGGTATAAATTTCACCGCCGGTAGCCGTGTTAAAAACTACCTTCGAACCGTCGGAAGATATCTTTGGCCCGGTTACGTCGCTAAAGCCGTTATTTGTAAGTTTGGTTCCTTGAACATCGGAAATGCTTTTAATAAAAATTTCAGGGTGGTTCATAAAATCATCTGATACGAAAGCCGTTAACCCGCTTAAATTAGGTTTAATAGTATAACTCGAAACTGAAACATCAGAATCCTGCATGCCTTCTTTGGTTGCTACGGCGTAAACCGTTTTTGTAGAAGTAATTGTTAGCGGCGCGGTATAGTCAGAAAAATTTGCAAGTGATAGAGCCGCAGCGCCGGTAGTAATGAAATACTTTATTACAGCACCGTCTTCTGCGCATGTAATGGTAACTTTCTGCCCTTGATCGTAAGTTCCACTCACGCCTGCAAATACTGGAGCCGAAACTTTATTGATAGGCGGTACAGAACCAGAAGTCCATGCTGGAGAATAAACTGAAATACCTTCAGACTGACCCGGTAATTTAGTAAAACATGTGCCATCGGCGTTAGTAACATACAATGAGAAAACATTGCCTATTTTTCTGACCAACATACAAATAAGATTTCCGTCAGGTGACCAAACCAATTCAGTAATATGTTCCGTCGGCGTCTGCAACGACAATTCTGACGCTGATAAAATCTTGGTTTTATTCTCGCCGTTAGCATCAATGATATAAAGATTTTCATAAGTACCATACAATATTTTTGTGCCGTCAGGTGACCAAGCCGGATATAAATTATTGACGGCATTATCTGAAGTAATATTTATTTTTTCAGAGCCGTCAATTCTTATTGTGTAAATATCACTATTACCATCTTCAAAAGAATTATATGATATTTTTGAACTATCCGGCGACCAGGAAGCGCGCCAAAAACCGAGATTATTATCAATTTTAGTTTTACCAGTGCCATCAATGTTCATAATGAAAATTTCATTATTGACCTTAAAAACTATTTTTGTGCCGTCGGGTGAAATTACCGAATATTCAATAGTTTCATCATTGGTAAGTTTCGTCAACCCGCTGCCGTCAGAATTCATAACACATATATCCAAAGTAGAATTTAAAGCGGTTCTAATCTGTGTTGCTAATTTTTGACCATCGCTTGAAAAACTAATTCCTCCGCAAACCTCGCTCGTCGATATTATCTTCCGCTTATTAGTTCCATCGGCGTTCATAGTACATATACCCTGTATAAAACCTAGGCTTCTTTCATAAAAAGCTATCTTACCGCTTAGCGGTGCAAGCGTTATATTATATGCTGCCGATACAACCCCGGATGTAGCCATGCCGGTTTTTATTGCTACCGCTTTTAGTTGAGAAGACTGCCTTATATTAATTGGAGCCGTGTAAATCGTTCCGCTATTTGCGCCAGGCTCGGTTCCATCGAGAGTATATTTAATTACCGCGCCCGATGTAGCACACGAAATTTCAACGGTCTGCCCGGAAGTAAATGTGCCGCCTGATATGGAAAGGACCGGCGCCGCAACTGTAAGCGCTACATAACTAACCGTATAACTGCTTGATGATACGGCGGAATCGATTAATCCCAATTTATAAGCCATAGCCTTAACAGTCGAGCTTTGCATAACGCCGAACGGCGCTGAATATATATTACCATTGGTTCTCGATGGTTCGCTTCCATCGGTTGTATATTTAATAATAGCATTTTCAGTCGTACAGGAGATGGTTACAAATACGGCGTTAGCGTAACTGCCTGAAGCCGGGGTTATAACAGGCTCAGCAGCGCGCTCCGTCGAGATATTAATTTTATATGATATACTCGTTATTTCGGAAGTTTTCATATTTTCTTTCGCGGCATAAGCGGCTATAAAACTCGAAGAATTCAATATAAGCGGAGCGTTATATACTAATGAAGGCAGCGCTGCAGATTCGGTGTCGTTAACGGCGTAATAAATTGTCACACCTGGCGTTTCACATAAAAGTTCGACCGCTAATGTTTCAAAATATTCGCCTGCGGCGGCACTAAATTGAACCGGCTTGACCGGGAATAAAATTTTATAATCTGCCGCCGCGATTTCAGAATCGGCCATTTCGGCTTTATAAGCAATAACCTTAAGAACCGAACTTGCGGCAAGGATGATTTCGCCCGTATAAAGCGAGCCGGAAGTTTGTGACGGCGCGGAACCATCGAGAGTGTATTTAATAGAAGCGCCAGCGGTAGAACATGTTAAATGCACCGAGACGGTTTCATTATATTCGCCGGACGAAAGGCTTATTAGCGGAGTCTTTACTTTTTCGGGTATTCTTACAATATATGCCGCTGAAACGGTTTCGGAAGTTTCCGCGCCTTCACAGGCCGCGTACGCGCTTATTATTTCAGAGGTCGCAAGCATTATCGGGCCTTGATATAAAAGATTAGCGGCGGCGATATCAGTAGAAGATGTATCGCCTAAAACATAAAAAATATCAGCACCGCTGAAAGCGCACGAAAGAATAACTTCGATCGTTTTATCGTAAAAACCGGCAGGCGGCATAATCGACGGCGGCGGAATTTTTTCGAGTTTTAATTCCGATTTATATATATCTCTGTAAAAACCAGAATTTTCGGCCGCATAATACGAAATTCTAATTTTATAAAAGCCCGTTAAATCTCCGGCTGCAAGCGTTATTAAATGCTCGCTAAGCGCAACCGCGCTTTCTTCTTTTATGAGTTTATCGTAAACGCCGGGTATTTCAGAGCGCATAATTATTACATTAGCCTTAAGCGGCGTCAATATGTCTGTCGTCCATCTTAAAACGACCGCGCCGTCGCGCTTTTTAAGGGCCGAAACCGCGGTTATATCAGGCATGAGCGTTATCGATTCCCTGGAAATATCGCGGTAAGTTCCTATTCCTTCAGAAATAAAATAGGAAATTCTCACTATAAAAAGATTTAACGGAAAATCAGCATTTGAAATCGTTAATGAATGAAATTTTGAAGGCGTAGTTACCGTTTCATAAATTACTTTATCATAAACGCCCGGTATTTCGGAACCCATTAAAACCACGCGTGCACCAATAGATGCGGCCGCGCCGCAAAGCCATGAAATCACATAATCGCCGCCGCGTTTCTTTACTATCGACGCATCGGTTATTACAGGAACAAAAACCGCCAGATCGAGCTGAACGACTATATGAAAATCGGCGCCGACAGTCCCGCCCGATTCGGAATGGCTTGCGCTTAAAATCACTTCGCCGGTCTGGGACGGCGCTTTGAAAGTTAAACCATCGACCGCGCCGCCGCCGGATTTTATACTCCAATTAAGCGCGACTTCGCGAGTGGTAAAATCGGAATATTCGACTACGCCTTTAATCGCCGACAGAAGAAATTCCGATGATGTTTTCACATTAGCATAATTTTTAGATAAAGTAAGTGAATTTATAGATTTTACTATCGTGTAAGTGCCCATAGCAATTATTGAATTTACGCATCCAGCCTTGAGCGCTACCGCCTTTAAAGTTGTGGTCGAACCGACCGTTATAGGCGCCTGATAATAAGCTCCGCTGTTTGGATCGCTTCCGTCCGTCGTATATTTAATGACAGCGTCCGCCGTAGCGCATGTTATCGAAACGGTTTGCGTTCTGGAATAATTCGCGGGCGGCGGCGTAAACATCGGCTGAGCAGCAATTTCACGAATGTCGTTTAAAATATTTTCTTCAACGAGCGATTTTATATCAATCGTGTTCTGCGTGAGATTTACGCCCTCTTTAATTACTATCTGCTGATTAACGATATCAGATGAAATTGCCGGGTCGCCGCTTTTAATAACGTTAATATAACTCGTGAAAAGCTCCGTGACATTATTAAATGAAGTTATGGAATTTCTAACGGTTTCACTGACGGCGCCATCCTGGTTCAGACCGGCTAAAGTTTGAACAACCGTTTTAACGGCCTCTATTTTAGTTGCCACATCGCTTATCTGCGCTTCAACCGCTTTTTCAAAATCGGTTTTACCATTATACTCGATTACCTCGCTATTAGTGGCTATGGCTACCGATGGCACCCTGGAGCGGTTTTCCATTATTAAAAGAGTGCGCGCCGTTGATTCTTCATCGACATTAACTCCGGTTAAAGTTATTTTATCAGAACCTATTTCTGATGCTTTAGGTATGCGTCCGAGAAGATTTTTATAGATAATTTTAGCCGATGAATTTTCTTTGATAATAACCATGGCAAATTTGTCGGATGTTGACGGGCTGACGCTAATAATCGTTTTATAGGCGCTATCGGAAGTGAATTCTGCCGTACCGACCTCTAAATTCTGGTTATCGAGATCGACTACACTTATTGTATGAGCTGCGATACTAAAATAATAATCAGGCTTCGCCGGCGAATAACCCGAAACGGCGGAAACTGAAGCGGATAAAGCGATCGAACCGCTTATCTCGATATGCGCCTGAACTGTATTAGTATTTATTTGAACGCGTTCGTCATCTGAATTTTTATCGCCGCCGATTAATTTTCCGCTTATAAAACTGCCGGGGCCTCCACAGGCAGAGACAATGATTAGCGAAGTTAACAACAGCACTATATAAATTAAAGGCAATTTATTATATTTCAAAGACAGTTCCCCCTTGAAACGACACATTATATTAAACTTTTAAAAATGATCACGCGCAGATATGCGCAAAAAAGTTTTATTTTAATCGTTTTTAAAAATTAAAATCTTTATAAAGCTCATCTACTGCTTGTTTAACGGCATACGACATAACTCCGCGATGTCCGTGAAACAGGCCGAATAATTGATGCTTTTTAGACGCCATAGCTGCGTTTTTAAATTTAATATCGTTAGTACGCGCATCGTAAATAATCGTTGAAAGCGATATCTTAAAACGATTTTCAAGCCCGAAAAACCAGAAATCAATATATGAACCTGCAATGTTGAGTTTTTTGTTTTTTTTATGGTCGATTAACGAATTACATACAATTATATCTGCATCGTTTTTTTGTGCTATTGAGCTTAAACAAGTTTCGCATAAGATGAAATCCGTAAAAATTTTTTCGTTGAATTTTAAAATAAGCTTTTTATTAAATTCGAAACGCTTTTTAGCGTAATGATTTATATATTCAAAAATTCTTATATCTTTCGGAGCTTTTGAAATATTTAAAAATAAGACTCTTATATGTTTGTTTTCTTCGCTAATTCGAATATTTTGACTTTTAATTGAATTAAGCGTATTCGTTAATTTTTGCGAAATTTTAATCGTGTTTTCGCGGGTAGTATCTATTAAAGACTGATTAATCATTAAAAGTTTTTCTTGCCGTTGAGTGAAAAACTTATAAATATTTTTCGCCTGCGAACGAGTAAGCCTTTCGCCGGTATTAATTTTATGACGCAGAATAATATATCCTTCGATACTCATATAATTTGAATTTTCACTGAAGGATTTTATTGCCGACGAATTTAAATAAACTTGTCCTGATTGAGAATAAAGCGGTGAAGTGAATTTATAGGATAAGGAAAATAAAATAACTAAAACGAAAAAAAGAACCTTTAACTTCATTTACTTCTCCACAAATAATGAATAAAATCATCTGTAAAGTTTAAATATACGCTTTACATTAAAATACTCTTATTCTATCAAAAAAAAATTTATAAATCAAGATTTATTTTATGATTTTTCATTTTTTCATTTTTTTAAGAGCGAAAGTATATATGAGCCCATTCCAATTAATCATTTTTTCGAATTTAGACAACGATTTTTCAATGGTTTTCAAACACAATTTTTCCACGTTTTGACTTTCTAAAATGGACTCAAATCATCCGATTTTTGCCGCTTCAAAAAAAAGACCGTCTTTACAGGCGGTCTTTTTTATTAACAATTATTTTATATTAAAGTTTATTTAATGATAATGCTTTTTTTCACGTTTTTTCTAACGCTTGTTTTATATTAACGCTTATTTAATTTAAGATATTTAACCGAGCGATCGAGACCTTTATAGAGGGCGTTAAGATTGGCGTCTAAGTAATGCGACACATCGGGGCCTTCGAGTTGAAGTCTTTTAGCGGCCGCGGCTTTATATGAATCGAATAATTCGGACATATAAGCCGATAATTCGGCATTATTATTTATGGCAGACAGTTTTTCGTCGAATTCCGAGCCAACGACGAATCCAGTTTTTTCTTCGTCGCCCGGATCTACGCCCGGCACGTATAATCCGAGAAGCTGCTCGGCATCTTCGCTATACATGGTGCTTCTTATCATATCTTTAGTGATGGCGCCTTCGTTTATAGCATCTACGAAAGCCGTTTTTATTTTATCGACCTTAACCGATATACCAGCCGCTTTTTTATTGGCGACAACTAATTTATCGCCGCTGAGCGTATTTAATTCAAGCGCGCCGGATTTTGACACCGCCGTATTGAATTCGCCGGCAAGCGATGCCATAGCGTCGGATTTTACTTCGCCAGGAACCATTATTGGAAGCTCTTCTGCCACTACATTATGTTTTTTCAACAGTTTTCCAGCGGTGCGCGGAAAAGAAATGCCCATATTGTATATGACTTTTTTAAGTATCCATTCCTTAAATTTTTGCTCTTTAGGAAGCACGGTGTTTAAAAGCAGAAATAAATTATTGGTGCAACTGTTATTTATCGTATTATATTTTTCGTTGTCTCGGTTTTTAGCGGATTCTTCTATGGTATTTTTCAGCAATTCGACTTTCTGTTCATGAGTTAATTTAAGTTTATAGGGTATCAGCCTCTTTTTTTCGATGGCGCTGTATTGTAGATAGTCGGACTCCGTGCCGAGCTGATATACTATGAAAAATTTACCGAAATTGCCTTTTAAAAGGCTGTACTTCTGACCCTTTAATAGACGGGCTTCGATCGATAAAACGAACCCGTCGGCTTTTTCATTTTGATCGCTTGTAAACGGCTCGCTGAATTTAAAAATTAAAAGGCAATGCGCCGCGAGCCACTCCGGCTCGAAAGGCTTTACTATAAATAAAACATCGCTAATCTTATTAACGTCGATAGAAGCATTGCGCCAGAACGGGCTTAAATTAGTATAATCGTCGCTTTTAGCAAAACCCCATCTAACATTGGCTATCTGATAGAGACCGTCTGCCGTTTTACTAACAAGCTGCGCCGGACGCTGTTTGGTATTCCATTCGAGCTCCTGGGCCGCAGCCGCTCCGGCAAGCGATATTATAACTATAAACGCCGCTAAAATTATTAAACTTCTTTTCAAAGACTGTTTAAACATAAACTTACCTCCGTAAAATTTATAAATTATTAAAACTTTTTTTATATGTTTATTTATATAACTGCCTTAATCAATTGTATTGACTGCCCATTTCAATTTTTATACTGCCTGATTTTTTGTCTTAATTATTTTTAATTACATCAATTATAACAAATTTAAAGCCGCTCGTAAAGTTATCTGAGAATTTTTCTGAAATTACCTTCAAATTGGTTTTTTATTAATATTATCTTTAATATCGCTTAATTTTTTAATTATCTTATCACGCTCTTCAGGTTTAAGTTTAGCTAACTCGCGCGCGAGAATATTGAAAAGATCGTCTGAGCTATTATTTTTACGATTATTATCGCCGCTCATAATTTTCTCCGTTTATTATCTTTTTCTGCCTCAACTTCGCGCCGTCGCGTTTTTCAACGGATAGTGCTTCTTTAGTAAATGGATTTATCCCGGTATAATACATTAAAGCCGAATAAGTCGAAGGAGTCGGAGTAAATATCTGCACCTGCTCAGGATTTATTTTAAGCTCTCTATTTATGAATTTTTTCATCTCGAGCATATCTTCATCGGCACAGCCCGGATGGGCGGCTATTAAATAATAAGTCAAAAACTGCGCCTTACCCGCTTTTTTACTTGCATCATCGAACAGGCGCTTAAATTCCACTAATGATGACGCGCCCGGCTTGCCCATCAACTTAAGCACTGCGCCGCTCGTATGTTCGGGAGCGAGCTTCAACTGGCCCGATACATGATGACACGCTATTTCATCGATATATTCGCGGCCGCTTTTTTTGTCGCTTAAAACCATGTCATAGCGGATTCCTGAGGCCACGAAAACTTTTTTAACTCCCTTGATTTTACCAAGCCTTCTTAAAAGACTTATCTGCTTTTGATGATCGATATTAAGACCGACGCACGCTTTCGGAAAAAGACAGCGCTTGTCTTTACAGGCGCCGCTTTTAATTTTTTTTTCACACTCGATGCAATACATATTAGCCGTAGCGCCGCCAACGTCGGTTATATAACCTTTGAAATTATCCATTTTCGATATCTTTTCAGCCTCGACGACTATCGATTCCGCGCCGCGCGATATCACCGTGCGACCCTGATGAACGGCTATGGCGCAGAAATTACACTCGCCGTAACAGCCGCGGTGCGTTGTTATCGAAAAATCGATCGTGTCGCGCGCAGTGACCGCGCCTTTGCTTTGATAATACGGATGCTGCCCGCGGCAATATTCAAGCCCGTATATCTCGTCGAGCTCGACTGAAGTTAACGCCGGCGCTGGCGGATTATGAATTAAATAACGATCGCCGGATTTTTGACAGAGCCCCTTCGCAGTCAACGGATCGTTGTTTTTATAAAAAACATTAAACATATCGATAAATTTAAATTTATCGGCCGCGCACTCCTCATGTGATGGAAGCTCGATATATCCCGCCGGAGACGCTTTCGAAATATAACACACGCCTCGCGCATAAATATAATCTTCGCGGTTTTCCTTAATCCGCCGCGCGATATCGATTATGGCCGCCTCGCCCATGCCGTAAACCAATAAATCGGCCTTCGCGTCAAATAACACGGACCGGCGCAGCGAATCCGACCAGAAGTCGTAATGCGTAACGCGCCGCAGACTTGCCTCTATACCGCCCAGGACTATCGGGCGCGTATTTTTAAAATACCGCCTTATTAAATTGGAATAAGCTATCACGGCGCGATCCGGCCTTTTATCGTTAATGCCACCCGGCGTAAGGTCGTCGGAGCGCCGCTTTTTCTTTAGAGGCGTATAATTAGCCACCATCGAATCGATCGAACCGCCCGTAACGCCCCAGAATAAACCGGGCTCGCCCAGACGCATTATATCGTCCGGCCCGCTTATGTCGGGCTGAGCTATAATAGCGACGGTAAAGCCTTTGCTCTGAAGATAACGCCCTATAACCGCCGCGCCGATAAAAGGACTGTCAATATAAGTATCGCCCGTCACGATTATTATATCAGGCCTGTCGATCTTTAGTTTTATAAGTTCATCTTTAGTCGTAGGTAAAAAATTCATTTTTTCGTCCGTTTCTTTTCTTTTTTCTTTTCTTTCTTCTTTTCCCGTTGTCTATCCTATGTCCTGCATCGTTGTACATTTCATGCTCTCTTTTTTTGATGGGGAGGCCGAAAGGAGCAATGCCCCTTTCGCCTCCCCATAGCCCCTCCAACTATCCCGAAATAGCCTGACGCTTTATTGTTAGTTTATCGATAGCTTTTTCTGTCCGGGCTCTAATTGGTAGAGCATTTTGCATAGGATTGACTGGCTGTCTTTAAGTTTTTTCATGCCTGCCGTTCGCTCATTCGCTCATTTCTTTCTCTCTTTGTTTGTTGCTTTTTACTTATTTAGCTGCCAGCTTGTTTATTTGCATGTGTGCGCGTACGCGCACACATGCGTAGCAATAACGGAACAATGTAAATTAAGTAAACGGCTTGCGGTAAAAATTAATGTAAATCGAGTCTATAAAACCAGATCAAATTAAGTCAAATTAAGTCAAATTAAGTCAAACGGATTTATTAATTATATAAAATTATCAAGGTTTGTATTATTTTCAGTGATACTATAACGTTGTTATACTTCAAAGCATTATCGTGAGCCAAAATATAAAGTTCCGGTGGTCCGTAAATGTTACGCCTTCGCGCACATCGTGCGCGGAGGCAAAACTAACAAAAGGCAAGTAAAAAGTTTCCGACAGAATATCAGAATACCAGGATACCGGCAACTTTGCAAAAGAACTATAACTCCAGTATAACTTTCAGGCATGAAAGAACAGGTGACGACTACTTCTAAAATATTATGGGAGAGATTGAGGGGCTATGGGGGGAAAGAGAGGGTCTTCGACCCTTTCTTTTCCCCCATCACGGTCTTATAACAATATTATAAATGTCATAATTTCACAAAAAAGCCTGCCACGGTCATTATAGCGCCTATTACAAAACACGCTTTAGAAATTATATCGAATGTTTGAGCGCTTGATTTAGCTTCTTTAGCGATCTGTTCTTCCGATTTATTCGATACTATGAAGACTCCTTCATCGTCGGAGGGTTTAGCTATCCGTAATTCGCCCATCGAATCGGACACTTCGCCTATTACAAAAATATTCTGCCTGAGCGGAAATATATACTCGCTGAATTTATAGCCGAGTATTTTACGGCCTTCGCGGCTGTAGTTGGAATAATTAGAACCGGCAGAAAATGAAAAATTGCCCCAGTTAAGAAAACCGTTAGAGTAATTAACGTTATTGGCGGGTTCGAAGCGGTCGACGGATTTAATCAGATCTATTTCGCTGCCGGTTGGATCGACTAAAATGCGGCCGGTAGAGTCTTTCACATAAAAATTAACGCCGCGTTCCACGCTGGTTATTGTTTCGCTCGTGCGTCTGGATTTAAGTTCGCGTCTTTTAGTCTGCTGATCTTCATGGTAATAATTTTCTTCGTACTCGATTTCGACTTCGCTTTTATAGTACAGGCATTTTTCTTTAGAAAGCTCCGCTGAAAGCGGATCGGTGCATTCGATAGTTCCCTTAACCTCGGCAAGCTGACGAAAAGAGCCTGAGCCCATCTGTTCAGATATGGTTTTTTGCAGCTCTATAAGTTTAGCCGCGGTGTAAGTATCGGTTAAACTCAAAGCTGCATATTTTTTTTGAGACGACTTTTTCATAAATATGCAGACAACGCCTATTATAATTATCACAACGCCAATGATAGTGACGGCCATAAATACCTCCTGGTGATTTAAAATCAAAGGCGGCCTTTAAAAGCCGCCTCAATAAATTATTAATTAATAAATATGAAATTATCTGTCTTTCAGGTGGGGCCTGAGATATTCGACACAGCCGTCGAGGGTCGAAAGTTTCATATAATCATCTTCAGGCACGTCTATTTTATAACGTTTGCGGAGTTCCATTATAATATCGAGAAAATCCATTGAATCTAATTCGATCTGTTCGCGCAGGCGGACCTGTGGATCGATATTGCTTAAATCGGCGTCCGGCGCTATATCGGCTACGATTTCAAGGATCATGTCTTTAATTTGCTGGTCTGTCATTGTAATCTCCCCTTGTTTTTATAATTTTACTTTATTAATTTGTTATATAATTTTGCTCTTTTTATATTTTTTTTGATTTTTACAGTATAATCATCTATTACTTTATAATTAATTTTATTTTATTACTGTTCGCTGTTCGTCGTTTACAATCTATAGCTCACTGTTTTAATTGCCGCTGTATTTTTTAACAATGACCACTGAATTAATGCCTATCATTCCAAAGCTGTTATTAAGGATATATTCGACTTTATCGACTTTTTTAGGAGCGTTCAGCACCATATTTTTAAGCTCGCATGCCGGATCGAGGTTATCGACGTTTATGCTCGGATGAATGACGCCGTCGTTGAATGAATCGAGATTTCCGGCGAGTTCGAGAGCGCCGGCAGCGCCCATGGTATGGCCTATAAAACTTTTTGTGTTATTAACGAAAGTTTTATCGGAAGCGCCGAAAACGGCTTTAATGGCATTGCACTCCGAAACGTCGCCCTGCGGAGTCGAAGTGGCGTGAGTATTAACTAAATCGATCTGTTCGGGTTTAAGCCCGCCTCTTTTAAGCGCGAGGTTTATGCACTCCGCCTGGCGCTGCGAATTCGGCAGTACGAAATCGAGCGCGTCGGAATTCGATGCGTAGCTGACTATTTCAGCGTAAATTTTAGCGCCGCGCGCGAGCGCGTCTGATAGTCTTTCGAGCGTATAAACGCATCCGCCTTCGGAGATGACGATGCCGTTGCGGGCCGTGTCGAAGGGCCGCGATGCTTTTGTCGGATCGCAATGCGATGCGAGCGCGCCTTCATTACGAAAAGCGGCGAAGATACCGAAAGTATGGATCGATTCGGAAACGCCGCCGGCGATAGCCATATCGACTTCATTAAGTTTAAGCATCTGAACGCCCTGAATAATTCCGAGGTTTCCAGCCGCGCAGGCGCCGCCTATTGCATAATGCGGACCGGTTATTTTCATATTCAGCGTCACTTCGCCAGGGGGATTATTTGCTACCGTGCGCGGATTATGATGATGAGTCCACACTTTTGTGTCGTAATCGAACTGCGATATATTATAAATTTCATTTTCCGTTTCAACGTTGCCGTGCTCGGTGGTGCCGATATATACTCCGATACGCGATTTATCAAAATTTTCAAAATCGATTTTAGAGTCGGCGACCGCTTCGTTCGCGCAGTAAATACTTATAGAACCAGCGCGCGTACCGCGCCTTAAATCTTTTTTCTTCTGATATTTTAAAGGATCGAAATTGCATATACCCGCTAAAGTTTCGCCAAGATAGCGTGTCGTGAATTTTTGAACACCCGAAACCCCGTTCAGTAAATTGTTTCTGAATTCAGCAAGCGTGTTGCCGTTCGGCGAGGTCAATCCGACGCCGGTTATTACGATTCTTTCATCATTATTCATAAACGCTCATACTTCCTTTAATTCAATTAGGAATAATAATATCATTTTCGAGATACATTATACCTGATTTTACCGATTATTTCAAACACTAAATTTAACTTTTACTAATTATTTTTATTTTCGCCTTTTTTGATAATATCGATTATATATTCGTGCGTCTTGCGAAATTTAGGCGTCCAGCCGACCGGTTCGAATGTAACCGGCTTCACTTTCGCTATCGTTCGAGAGCCTTTGCAGTAAACGGTTTTATAATCTTCCGACAGAAAAGCCACATCGTAAACGGCGCCGGCCTCTCTTAATTTTTGAGGCGCTATGCTCACTATGAAAGGCTTTACGCCGAATATCGGCTTTAAATAATTCAGATTGATATTATGCACCACATGATGTAAATCGGGATATTTAACGATATCGAATTCCTCGATTACTTTAACGGCGTTAAAAAACATATAAGTGGCGCGTTCTAAAATATATTGATAACGCGAGTTATGCAGCATATTAAGCGGGTCGAGCTCGTCGAAACTGGTAAACAGCTTAACGCGGAATACTCCCGCATCGAGCGCCCTGTCGAGGCCATTATAATCGACGGCGGCATCCGCGACCACGGAATCTGTTTTTAACGTTTTTTTATCACTTTGATTCGTCATACTTGTTACCTTGCCTCACTAACCGCGCTCGACGTTATTATTCAAACTTTCGATTAATTTCACGAGACCTTCTTCCGTAGATACTTTTGGCTGATAACCGATTTCGGACCTTGCACGGGCTATATTAAAATAATGGCTTTTAGACAGTTGGGCGGCTAAAAATCTTGTCATGCGCGGCTCCGATTTAATACCGAAAAGCCGATACACCGTTTCAAAAACCATTCCGGCTAAGTAAGCGAAATTATAAGACACTTTTTTTTCAAGCGGCGCTATATTCACTCCGCATAATATTCTATTTATAAACTCCCATAAAACTACCGGCTCACCCTGACTGATAAAATATACCGCGCCCGCGCATTTAGCCCCCGGAATCAACGCGTCGAAGGCGTTTAAATGCGCATCGACGGCGTTATCGATATAGGTGATATCCACTTTATTCAGGCCGCTGCCGACGATTTTAAGCCTTTTAAGAGCGGATTTTTCCGCCGCCGCTTTAATGACGCGCGGTATCAAATGGTTATCGCCGGGGCCCCATATAAGGTGCGGCCGCAGCGACACCGTTAAAAGCCCGCCGTCTTTGCCGCTCGCCGCAATCACCATCCGCTCGGCCTCCGCCTTCGTTTGTGAATAATAACAAAGGTATTTAGCCGGATAAGGCGCGCTTTCATCCATATTAAGCGCCTCGTCGGCGCTGTAAGCGACGCTGGGCGAACTGGTATATATCAATTTGTTAACGCCGTGTTTGCGGCAGCCGGCGATAATATTTTTGGTACCGGTAACATTCGCGGCGTAATAATCGTTATAATCGCCCCAGAAGCCCGCCTTCGCCGCCGCGTGAAATACCGCATCCATACCCGCGCAGGCCTCCATCACCTTATCGGCGTCGCTTAAATCGGCCATGATAGAAACCGCCCCCATTTTTTCGGCTTCGGCGTAGCGTCTTCGATTTAAAACGCTTACCTGATAGCCGCGTTCTATTAATTTTTTAACGAGCGCGCTTCCGAGAAAACCGCCGCCGCCGGTGACTAATATTTTCATAAACCTCTCCGGGAAGCCATTTCAGATAATTTTTCACGGAATATTTTAGCGTTATGCCGCACATCGACCGGCATCTTTTCGATGAAATAAATTTTATTGATTTCAGCGGTTAAATCGGATTTTTTAGATAACTCAAACAGCTCTTTTTCAAACAGCTCACGCTCCGAGTCGCTTCGCGGAAACTTATCCGGCAGCGGTTCTATGAAAATAACGGGCGTCTGATCGGGGGCTTTGCCCGTAGCCGCGAGCGCCGATCTGAAAACGCCGGGATGACAGTTGAATATAGCTTCGCATTTAACGCTGTAATATATTTTTTCGCCCGATACGACGCGATGATCTTTACGGCCGCAGAACCATAAATCGCCGGATTCGTCGATATACCCGGCATCTCCCATCCTGTGCCATAAAATTTGGCCGTCGCTTATTTTTGCAAGCGCCGTCGCCCTGGCGTCGCCATAATATTCTTTTGTGACCACCGGGCCGGAAGCTATAATTTCGCCGATCTCACCCGGCGGCAAAATAATTGATTCATCTAATTTATCGATAGGCCCGCCCGTTATTTTAATGATTTTAACCTTATTGGGCTTAACCGGCTTTCCAACAAGAATTCCTGCGCCTTTACGGGTTTTTTCCCAGCCTTTTTCAAGAATATCGCTGCCGCATATATTGCACAGCGGAAGCGATTCAGTAGCGCCATAGGGCGTATGCACGTCGGCCGATTCGGAAAGTATTTTTTTAACGCGGCCGATAAGCTCCCCTGATACCGGAGCGCCGGCTATTAATAATCGCTTTATTGAATTTAGTTTTATATTTCTTTCGTCACAGTATGCGGCTACGCGGTTCCAGATGGCGGGCGAGCCGAAACTGTTGGTGACGCCCTGATCCGTAATGCCCTCGACTATTTTTGCGGGATCGACCTGCGCCGGTTTGGTAGGGTCCATATCGGGAATCACGCAGCTCATACCGAGCGCTACGTTAAAAAGCGCGAAAAGCGGAAACCCCGGAAGCTCGATTTCGTTTTCGCCGAAATTATAGGCTTCTTTTAAAAGCTCCACCTGCGCGCCGAACATGCCGTGCTCGTACAAAACTCCCTTGGCAGGACCGGTGCTGCCGCTGGTAAATAAAATAGCGGCCGGATCGCACGAACGGGTTTCGATAAAATCGAAAGGCGCGCGGCCGTGCTCCCTTATTTTATCCAGCGTGAGCGCGCGGAAAAAATAGTTTTTACCGACTACTACATTATATTTAACCGATTTGAAATACCATCTTAAAATAGATTTGGCCGCGTGGACCTCGGGCACGGCAATAACCGCTTCCGGCCCCACTTTAGCGACGCACTTTAATACATTCATAATCCCCATGCCGGGATCTATTAAAATAGGAACCGCGCCGGTTTTAAAAAGCGCGAAGGCCAGCGCGATAAATTCAAGGCTCGGCCTTACCATTAAAAGCGTCCTGACGCCTTTTTTAATGCCGTATTTATAAAGACCGTCAGCGAAACGGTCGCATTCTTCATCGAGTTTGGCGAATGTAAAATGAGTATAAGCCACGCGGCCATACTTATCGCGAGCGGCTGGAAATATGACCGCGCGCTTATGCGGCATGATTCCAGCCATATAAGGCAGATAGGATGCTATATTGAATTTTTCGTTCCTGTAGTCGGGCTTATTCATAATCAATCACCCAGAAATTTTTTAACCCATGGAATTATAAGCTCAGGCGCATCTTCGAGAACGTAATGCCCTGCGTTTGAAATACTGCGAAAATCCGCCGCCGGAAAAAATCGTTTCCATTTTTTCATGAACTCGAGCGTAAAACAGAAATCCTGAGCGCCCCAGATAACAAGCATTGGTTTGTTTTTTAATAAAGTTAATTTGTTTTCGATATCCAGCAGCGTTTTATAACTCGGATGAGAAGGACCCATGGGTATATCTTCGACGAAACGCAGAGTGGCTATGCGGTTATGATAATTATTATAAGGGGCGAGATAACCTGATTTGACTTTTTCACTCAGACCCGCGGGATTTGCCGTAGCCATATAAACCGCCGCCTTCGCGAACGCGTTGAAACCGCGGACCGCGATATCGCCGAATAATGGAATTTTACAGATATTGATTCTGAAAGGAATAAAATCGGAACGGAAAGCGGCGGTATTCATAACAATAATTTTTTTTATATTTTCAGGGTGCCTTACGGCGTAACCCATTCCTATGGCGCCGCCCCAGTCGTGAACGACAAGGCTCAGGTTCTTAAGCCCTTTACTTTCGATGAAATATTCAAAATTATTAATATGGTTTTCGAGCGTATAATTATATTTTTGAGGCTTGTCCGACAGCCCGCAGCCTATATGATCGACTGCCACCGCGCGATGGGAACCCTTAAGCGCCGATATGAGATTACGGTAATAAAACGACCAGGTAGGGTTTCCATGAAGCATGACTACGGGCGCGCCATCACTTTCGCCTTCGTCTATGTAATGATAATTAAGTTCGCCGCTCGAACCGTTTTGCGCATAATTTAATTTTAAATAGCGTGATTCGAAAGGATAAATATCTTTAAACCCGCCAATGTCGATATCGCTAATGTTAAACACGGCTACCACTCAACGCCGAGCATAATCGAATTAATGCCGCTGCCGATTCCCAGCATCGCGATATTATCGCCTTTAGAAACCAGCCCCTGATCGCAGGCTATGGCAAGCGTTATCGGAAGCGATACCGAACCGACGTTGCCGAGCGCTTCGAAAGTCGAAAAGTCTTTATTCATGTCTAGATCGAGCGCCTGATAAACGGCGCGCCTGTGCATCGAGCCTACCTGATGGCAAAAAATACGGTCGGGCGTTTCGGCGCTCCAGTTAAGCTCTCTCTGGAAGTCTTCCCAGTTTTCACGGGCGAGTTCGCAGCCGGAAACTAAAAGCGCCTCGGCGTTGGTACACATGTGAGGCATATTGGATTCGTTGGCGAAACCCGCATCAGCAGAGCCTACCGAACCCTGACATAAATTATTATACATGGTAGCGGAACGGAAAGTACCGCCTAATAATCTGTGTTTAGTTTTCGAAATGGAAATATCGTTTAAAACCACCGCTACAGCCCCTGAACCGATAGTAAGCGAGGGGAATGAATCTTTAATTTTATTTCTGGTGGGATTTTCCAGCGAGTTGAGCTCCTGGATGGTTTTTTCGAGCAGCTGCCCGGCGCTCTCGCCGGCGACGACTATCGCGGATTTAATCTGGCCGAGCTCGATCATATTCGCCGCGGTGAGCATGGCGTTTAAAAATCCGAGACAGGCATTTGAAATATCGAATACCATGGCCGATTTGGGAAGACCAAGATTATTGTGGACAACCGTTGCCGTGGCGGGTTCTAAAAAATCGCGCGAAACGGATGAATGAATTAAACATTCAATCTGCGAAGGATCGACGCCCGCTTTTTCGATAGCTTTCAATCCGGCTTTAGTGCTCGCGTCGCTGGGTTTAAAGCCCTTCGGCCACAAACGACGCTCGCGGATGCCGGTCATCATTTCAAGACGCCCGGCCGGAAGTTTTAACTTTTCGTAAAGCGGCGCGAGGCGGCTTTCGATATTTTCAGATGTGACAACGCATTCGGGCACTTCGTACCCAAACGCCTCAAGACATACACGTCGATAAAGCATAATCTTAAAACGCTCTTTCTTAAGTATTTTTATTAAATTGTGGGCGCTAAAACTAAAAAAACATTAAAGCACTAATAAAATAATAAGACGTACGATAAACCGAAAACCTTTTGCTTTTGAGAATTTCCAGTTCAAAAAAAGCATTTTAACCAAACTTATTTTTTTGATAAAGTAATATTAACACTTTACTTTGATTTTGTCAATATTTTTTTGATTTTGATTTCGATTTTTTTTGCATTCTATTTCCTTTCATTTATTCTTTTCCTTCTTGTCTTTCAAGATTACCACAAGACCGCGACGGGGGAAAAGAANNTAATCTCTCCCGAAATATTTTGGGGTAGTCGTCATTTGTCAGTCATCAAGCATTAGTTGCTAATTGTTAGCCATGTCTGATAATTATATTGAGATATTATATAAATTATCCGAAGCTACTACAAATTCCTTTTATTATCTCATCTCTGTTTTTCTGTCCTGCCATAAACTTCTTTCATGCAGCCTGTCGATTTTGCCTCCGCGCGCAGCGCGCGCGAAGGCGTACTATTTACGAACCACTGGAACTTAATAATAATGCTCACGGTAAAACTCTAATGTGTAACAACATTTATGAGTCCGCTCTAAAAACTATGAAAATGCCTAAAAGCGGCCTTAAAAACCCGTAAAAATACGTTGCAAATTTTCAGAAATTGACCTTTTTAGAATGGACTCATTTATTGTATCACCGAAAATCATATAAAACTTGATAATTTTATATAATTAAATAATTCATTTGACTTAATTTGACCTGATTTTATAGACTCGATTTACATTAATTTTTACCGTGAGCCGTTTACTTAAATTACATTGGTCCGTTAGTGTTACGCATGTGCGTACGCAGTACGCACATGCAAACAAGCAAGCTGGCAGACAAATAAATAAAAAGCAAGAAACAAAGATAGAAAAATAGAAATAAATAAACGAATGAGCAAATGAGCGAACGGCAGGTATGAAAAAAAACTTAAAGGCAAGATTCTAAAATTTAGCAAAGCGTTTCGCAAACACTTCACAAAATTAAAGTCCGGACAGAAAAAGCTATCGATAAACTAACAAAAAAGCGTCAGGCAATTTGCGGATAGAGGGTGGGGCATGGGGAGGGAGAAAGGGTTGCTAACCCTTTCTCCCTCCCTTCAAAAAAAAACTTTATAATAAACAATAACTACATTTTAACTTCGAGGCCGAATGTTGCCGCGAGCAGCACGGCCTGTTCCGCGGATATGATAGCGCCTTTTAAATCGAGCGGGCCGGCTGTTATACCTTCTATCTCGCAATCGGAGATATCGAGACCGCGCAAAGACGCGCCTGAAAACTGTGAAGCGGCGAGGTTACATTTAGAAAAAGCGAATTTAGAAAAAACCGCACGCTGAAAATCGGACTGGAGCATGTGGCAGTTTTCGAATTTAGCCTGTTTAAAATTAGCGAATGAAAAAAAGGCGTAATCGCATTTACAGTCTTTAAAATAGACGTTGCGAAATACCGATTCGGTAAAATTAGTTCCGAGCAATTTGCAATTAATAAATTCCGCCCGGTGAACAACGGCATCTGTAAACACGGCGTTTGAAAAATCGCAATGTTCGAAACGCGAGTTATTGATTTCGAGTTTTTTAATTTCGGAGTCGATAAATTGTATATTTTTAAAAAAAGAGTTTTTAAAGCAGCACGATTTTATATTAATTTCAGGCGGCCGGCCGTCAACGACCTCGACGCCTTCTATATCGGCGCCGTCGCTAAATTCAATATCGGTAATATTTAATTTATTAAGCCCGTCGGATAGATCGGCTTTCATTATTTTAACCGCCACATCGGGCGCTTCATCTATATTAAAATTCCAGCGGCTGGATTTTTTTACATTCTTGATGGCTAACTCCTTATATAACGCGGCTCGAGAACGGCCGGCTCTTTTTTATAAGCTCTGGCGAAGGCGAAAAGGCAGTGCGACGCGTTTTCTCCGGGCGCCGAGCGGTTGATATAAACCGGTTGAAAGCATATAAGTTTAAAGTTATATTGCGCCGCCGTAGAAAAAACGTCAAATATTCGCGAATAATGATGTATCAGGAAAAACTCGCCCGTTTTTTTCAATAAATAAGCGGCGGCGGCGAAAATATCGTCGAGTGTGCATTTAATTTCATGCTTGGCCTGGGCTTTTTTAGAATTACGATTAACTCGTCCGGTGCCTAATTTAAAATACGGCGGGTTAGCGGCAGCCAGATTAAAGGTTTCGGGATAAAAATACCGTTTTATCTCGCGCAGATCGGCGTCTTTAAATTCGGCGTTATCGAGTGAATTAAGCCGTGCGCTTTCGCGCGCGAGTTCGTTTAACTCGGCTTGCAGCTCGATTCCGGTAACGCGCGCCCGCGGATTTTGAAAAGCGGCGGCGATGCACAATCCTCCCGTGCCGGAGCCCAGCTCGGCTATCTTTAAAACCGTCGGAAAGTTGTAATTAGCGTTAATAAAATCCAGCAGAAGAAGCGTATCGGTTGAATAGCAAAAGGCTTCTTCGCTTTGCAGTATTTTAATTCCGCCGGCTATTATGGTGTCGTGCCTTTTTTGCATTTAAGCGTACCTTCTTTACAATTGCCGAATTTACAGGGCGCGCCCGCGTAAGAAAATAATACCGGCGCGACGCCCAGCGCGAGTTTATACATCTTTGCCGCCATGGCGCGTATTTCCCACTGTGCGCGCATGCACAGGCGCAGGCTGAAAAAATGAAACAGCTCGCGCGCGTTCATGGTAAAAACGAATTTAGTTTCCGCCGCGTTAGGCAAAACGAAGCGAGCGTCTTCATTCTGCGTTTCGATGGTCTTTTCGCTCTCGCCGAGCTTGTCGTGCCAGAAATCATAAAAACCCTGAATAGTTTTCATCTGTTCGTCGAATACGCGGACGTATTTATCGCCGAGTTTTTTAATTGAAGGCGGCACTATATAGTTAAAGGTTTCTTTAGACGGGCCGCTGCGTTCGCCGACGTAGCGCTGCGATTTCACGCAGAAGGTGGCGATGCGATGGCGCGTGATCTGAGCGAGCAGGGCGCGGCTAACGCCTTCGACTGCGTAGGTAATGCTTACGTGTTCGATCGGGGTTAAATGCCCCATGCTGATCAATTTTTTAATGAAATCGCGCTGGTCGTTTTTAGATATTTTATCGCGCAGCTCGTCAACGCTGCATTTTGAATAGCACATCTTCGCGGCGAGCGCCACTATATTTTCGGGGTTCGGAGTATGTTCGACGATTGAAACTTTTAAATTAGACTGAGGCATTTAATCACCCTGGCTTCGATATATAAATTACAAGCGGGGGCGAGCGATAATGCTCTCCCCCGCT
Source organism: bacterium UBP16_UBA6123 (assembly GCA_002423385.1). Classification (GTDB taxonomy): domain Bacteria; phylum Muiribacteriota; class UBA9980; order UBA9980; family UBA9980; genus UBA9980. The sequence goes on along the minus strand of DIVV01000167.1, from coordinate 12,273 downwards.
TATTAATCAGTTCTATTTAAAATATAAAAGGCTGAAAACTATTTTTTAGCTTCGGCGGGTTTCGCTTTAGCTTCGGCTGTGGCGGCAGGTTTTGTTTCGGCTTTAGCCGCGGCTTTTTTATCTTTAGGCAATACCACGGGTTTAACTACTCTTCTCTGCGGTTTGGTATTAACGCCGAGTTCAGCGTTAGCGTGTTTCTTCTGGAATTTTTCGACGCGGCCGGCGATATCTAACATTTTAACTTTGCCGGTGAAAAACGGATGGCATTTAGAGCATATTTCGACTCTTATTGCTTCCATTACCGAACCGGTTACGAATGATTCGCCGCACGCACAGTTTACCGTAGCGTTTTCATAAAAATTGGGATGGATTTTTTCTTGCATTTGTATTTCCTCCTGAGTAATTTATAAGTTTAATTAATTACTTATCTTAAAACTAATATTTGAAAAATTCTTTACATTTTAACACAAAACCATATCAAAAATCAAGACATTCCTTAATTTTTTTTATTTTTTTATTTTTTCTTGATTTTAGCCAGCACTAATTCGAGGTAACCTTTGTCTTCAAGCGTTTTATACACTGCGTAAAACAGGCCGGACACTATGTAAGAGATAACGGCGAAAAATATCGCCTTTTCGATAGTTATAATATAAGCGGCCAGTATTATCAGCCAGAACCCGATTTGCGTGAGCACGCGCCTGAAAAGTTTCGGCTTATTCTTACTGGATTTTTTAAGCGCCGGATAAGGAATGGTAGATACCATAAGAGCCGCCACCAGAAACATCGCCGCCGTGATCGCGCCGGTAAAACGGTCTATGTTATAAATCGAGCCGAACAGCACCAGCGCCGCCGCGAAAGCCGCGCCGCCCGGAATAGGCAGCCCGAGAAAATGCGGAGTATGCGGCATTATATTAAAACGCGCGAGCCTCAGCGCGCCGCATAACACGAAAGCGAAGGCCACCGCGATTCCAACAACGCCGTAAGAATCCATATAACGGTAATAAACTAAAAGCGCCGGCGCCACGCCGAAGGACACCAGATCGGCGAGCGAGTCGAATTCAGCGCCGAAAGTAGACGTGCCCGAAGTCATGCGCGCGATACGCCCATCCATTATATCAAATATCATCGAAAAAAATATGTACCAGGCGGCCCACAGGTAATCTTTAGATATTATGAATTGAATCGCGGCGAATCCGCAAAATAAATTCGCCGCGGTAAAAACGCACGGAATCGCGCACGCGTATATTTTTTTCATGCTCAAATCTCCTCGATACTCTTCCGGGTGTAATATATACGCCACTTCAGCGCGCCGGTTACATTATACCGGCAGCGCTTGAAGATAATTTACCAATTTACCGAGAATCTTTTTTAACGAACTCGGCTATAACGGTCTGACCGCCGCGAACCTGATCGGCGAGTGAAACATTGATTTTAATATCGTCTCTTTTAGGTATGAAAATTTCGACTCTCGAGCTGAATTTAATCATACCGAAGCGATCCGTCTGAGTAAGCATATCGCCTTCGGTTACGTCGCATACGATGCGGCGCGCGACAAAACCGGCGATCTGTTTGACCAATACCTTGATATTTGAATTTTGAAGTCCCATAACGTTCATTTCATTATCGAAGGAAGCGCGCGGATTAAAAGCAGCGTCGAAATTACCGGGCCGATAATTAATATAATCGACGGTACCCGAAATAGGGGCGCGGTTGATATGAACGTTAAATATAGACATGAATATAGCTATTTTATAGGCAGGCCCTTTGATGTAATCGGGCTCTTCGCACTCTTCCACGGCGACTAAGGAGCCGTCGGCGGGAGATATAATCTTATTTTCGTCTTCGATAAACTCGCGGTCGGGATCGCGGAAGAAAAACGCGCAAAAACCGGCGAATATAAAAAATAAATTCGAAAGCAGACGGCTGAATCTACGGGTTACAAATCCCGCCAGAATTGAAAATATTATAAACGGATATCCATCTTTAACTATCTTCATTTACCGATCATCGCCTTTACATTAGTTTTTTCAGGCTGCTGCGCCTGAGTGCTGTAACCTTTGAAAGCCCCTATTTTAGTAACGCCGCCCATATAGGGTATGAGCGCTTCGGGAACGCTGACGGTTCCGTCTTCATTTTGATAATTTTCGATAACCGCTATTAAAGTGCGGCCTATCGCGAGGCCGGAACCATTGATGGTGTGGGCGAATTCAGGTTTAGCCTTGGCGTTGCGCTTGAAGCGGATCTGCGCGCGGCGCGACTGGAAATCTTCGAAATTAGAGCACGAAGAAATTTCGCGGTAGCAATTCTGCGACGGCAGCCATACTTCAAGATCGTAGCACTTCGCGGCCGAAAATCCGATATCGCCCGTCGATAAAGCCATGACGCGATAAGGCAGGCCGAGCTTCTGAAGAATTTTTTCCGCGTCGGCAACGAGTTTTTCGTGCTCTTCATAACTTGTTTCGGGCGCCGTGAACTTAACGAGCTCGACTTTATGAAACTGGTGCTGTCTGATGAGGCCTTTTACGTCTTTACCGTAGGAGCCGGCTTCGGCGCGGAAGCAGGGCGTGAACGAAACGTATTTAACGGGAAGCGATTCGAAATTGAGCATTTCGTCGCGGTGCAGGTTGGTTACGGGCACCTCGGCGGTAGGTATCAGGTAATATCCCGACGGGCTCACCTTGAAAAGATCTTCTTCAAATTTTGGAAGCTGCCCGGTGCCGCGCATCGAGTCGCGGTTGACCGCGTAAGGTGGAAGCACTTCGTGGTAGCCATTTTCGCCGGTATGCACGTCGATCATAAAACTGATAAGCGCGCGTTCGAGCCGGGCGGCGTCGCCTTTTAAAACCGTAAAACGCGCGCCTGTTATCTTGGCCGCCCTGTCGAAATCGAGTATATCGAGCTTAACGCCTATATCGACGTGCGACAGCGGTTCGAAAGAAAACTGAGCGGGCGTTCCCCAGCGTCTTACTTCGACATTATCGTCGCCGCTGGCGCCTATAGGAGTGGTTTCATGGCATATGTTTGGAAGATATAATACTACTTCTTCTATTTTCTTTTCTATTTCGGACTGTTTAGTGTCGAGCACTTTTACTTTTTCCGAAATCACTTTCATTTCTTCGAGTTTAGCCTTTACGTCGGCCCCCGATTTTTTCGCCGCCGATATTTCCACATTTGCCCTGTTCTGCTGGCATTTAAATTCTTCGACTTCTTTGATGACTTCGCGGCGTTCTTCGTCGAGCTTCATAAAACCGCTTAAGTGGCTGATATTCACTTCTTCCTGGTTCTGAATTAAAAACTTGATGCCATCGAGTGTTTTGTAGAATTGATGTATTTCTTCAACGCTTTTTTCGCCTAATTTACTCTTATATAAGTTTATGGCTTTTTCATCGATATCGAACATGGAACGAGCTATAAGGGCGCGTTTCACCTTCGCCATATCGGAGCGGATCAATTTAGGGTCGAGCATAAAAACTCCCTTCGACTAACTACATTTTTATTATAAATCGCGGAAATTATTTTACCAGAAACAAAATTAAAATTCAATAAAAAAATAATTCCGCGGTGCCATACGATTAAAGCTACTGTCCGAGAACGTGTTTTTTATAGCTTTCATCGTAAAAATCTATCGCGCGGCGCATATATTCGCGGTGCTGAGCGTAGGTGCCCGGAAAGAAGGCGCCCTTAAAGCCCGCCAGGCATATATTGCGCAGGCCTTTAGCGTCGATATCGCATATTTTCATAAGCGACATATATTCATCGGTTACCGTTACTCTCGATATAACGCGGTTATCGGTAGATATCGCCACGCGCAGGCCGTATTTTAAAAAGTCTTTTACGGGGTGAAGCTCTAAATTACGAAGCGAAGGCAGCGTCTGCGAGTTCGATTTAAGGCAGACTTCGACGGTCGTTCTTTCGCGCGCCATGCGTTCGGCGGTCTGGTTCATATATTCGATCTTTTGTTCTTTAGACATTTCGGTGCCGTCTGAATTTTTACGCTGCATCTTTTCCCACTGGAATAATTGCGTTCCATGGCCAATTCTGCGAACATGGCAGTATTTAATGGCGCCCATGATGCTTTCGGGGCCGTATGCTTCGCCGGCGTGGCAGGTGGTATGAACGCCGCTGTTGTAGCAGAATTCGAAAGCCTCTTTATGCACGTTGGCGGGAAAGCCGTCTTCGCGGCCGGCCAGGTCGAAACCGACCACTAAATATCCCTTTTTCATCGAGCTGACGGCGAGTTTCGCTATTTCTTCGGAGGCCATAATGGCAAGGTTTTGAAGATGGTCGCCGGTATGCAGTTCGTATAATGTTTTATAATAATCGCCCATGGTAGGCATTATCATTCGCATCGCGCAAAGGATCATGCCGCAACGGTAAGGAAGCTCGCCATTGAGCCTTACTTCGTCCTTCGAGTTAAATTCGTCCATCGCGCGGCGCAGGCCTTTATCGATGGCTTTAATTATATCTTCCCAGCCGAGAGTTTTGCTCCAGTGTTTCTGGGGCGCGAAGCGCATTTCGAAGTATCTTACGCCTTCGTTGAATTCGTCGCAGGCAATTCTGTATGCCACTTCTTCGAGGCTTTCGGTATTGCGCAAAACGCAGTTTACCAGTTCGAATGGAACGAGATATTCCATAAGACTGTTATATTCGTGCTTGAAAACTTTTTCTTCGAGTTCTTCAGCCGTGCCGGAAACGATGCCGGGAATGCCGAGCGTTTTAGCTTCGCTTACAAGATTGACCTTCTGCTCTTTAGCCAGCTCCACTATCGTTTTAGCGCGGACAGAACCGTCTAAATGCATGTGTAAATCGGTTTTGGGAAGTTTTAAAACCTGTTCTCTGGTTATATTTAATGACATACCATACCGCCTTTCTATATTATGTTACAATTTACAATTAACTCACTTTTTTCAGACGCACGACATTAAACCACAATAATTATTAAATGCCGAACGCGCAAGGTGTATTTTAACATAATTTACAAAATTACTCAATAATTATCGAATAAAAACTTGATTAATTTCTGACGCAACGCCGAATCAGACGAATTATAGGCTATAAAGTAAGCGGACGAGCTTTGCGGTATTACATAAAGGCCGCAACTGTATCCCCTGAGGCCGCCCGTGTGCCAGAAAATTTCACGCGAATTGTAGAGCGATCGGCGAAAACCGGCCGCCATATAATCAAACGGCGGGAATTTATCGATGAGCGGGGCGTCTTTTTTATTAACGGACACAAGTTTTTTGAATAAAAGCGAAGCCGCTGCCGGGTCCTTGAAAATTTTCGAACTTTTACGGCCGCCCGAAGCGGAACTTGCAGAGCTTACGGAACTTAATGAAATAAGCTCGATAGTAAGTTTTGACATATCCGCGCCGCAGGTCAAAAAACCCGAGGCCGAAGGCATATTATGCCTTTTGACGGCGGGAACGCGGCTATTTGAACCGCCGCCGGCCGGGCTGGAGGCTATATTATACTCGAAACCGCCCGACGCGAGATTTTTATATAAATCGAAGGGATCGAATGAGCTGTAATTCATTTCGAGCGGGCTGAAAATTACCGATTTAACGTATTCGTTATATCTTATCCCGGCGGCATTTTCGATTAAAGAGCCGAGCAGGGCGTAATTGAAATTAGCGTATTGAAAACTGACGCCGGCTTTTTTAGCGTTGAACGCGGAATGATTTTTCGCGGCGAATTCCGCTATAAACGGCGGCGGCGAGCCGTTATCACCCGCATCGGAGTAAAACGGGACCGCGCGGTTTTCAAATCCCGACGAATGCGTCAATAAAGAAAGCGAAGTGACTTTTTTATCGATATTTAATCCAGCAAGGCATTTTAACGGCGATAACAGACCGGCGGCATTAAATATATCGGCGGCAGGCGCGTCCAATTCAAGCCGGCCGGCCTCTGAAAGTTTTAAAACAGCCATAGCGGTTATAACTTTAGAAAGCGAGCCGGCTGGAAATATCGTCTTATCAAAAGAAAACGCGATCTTGTTATCGATATCAGCATAACCGAGCGCGGCCTCGTAAGACGGCGCGCCATTCTCAACTACTATAACCACGGCGCCCGCTACATTAAGCGCCTTCATTAGATTAAGAGCGCGTGTTGATATTTTTTCAACAGACGATTTTTTTTCAGTGGATGACGCGCCGGCCAGTTCGCTGGCGGGCGCGAAAGGTCGTTCAGGCAAATCTTTTGCGGCTGCGGCCCCGGTAAAAACCGGAGCCGCAAAACCCGCAATAATCGTTATTAAGATAGCGACGACGATTTTTTTCAAAATTTGATCACCGTTATTATTTAACCGCGTAATCGTATATTTTAAACTTCCGGTTAGCCGGACTGTAAACTATCATAGCATCGATTTTATTCGAGGCTGAACTTTTACGGAAATAAATTATATTTTCGCTGTCGCGCCCGTCTTTGCGGCGCGAGTAAGAATATCTGTGATTAACGGCGCTCTTTGCATCCAGACAGAACGGATTGTTAAGATCCGCGTTAAATATATCGAGCAACTGCGCCGCCAAAGCCTTAGACTTAAATATCACGCCGGCTTCGCGAGAATATAAAAAACCGCTTTTAGATACATTAGCGCTTCCGACATATACGAGCTCCGAATCTATTACGGCCGCTTTAGAATGCATCATGCCGCGGTTATCGACGATGCCGAGAGGCGCCAGATTAAACAGATAAACGGCGAAACCCTCGTTGATAAGCCTGTCTATGCCGTTGCGCGCCGACTGGTAAAGCGGATTTTCATCGGTATATGTGCGTTCCTCAATGAGTATTTTTACATCGACGCCGCGGTCGCGGGCGGCTTTAAGACTTTCATAAACGCCGCCAAAATCTGAATAGTAATCGATTTCAAAAAATATCGATTTTTTCGCGGCGTCGAATAAATATGAAAGCGTCGGCTGATAGTTAGCTATATAAGGATTATTGAATATATTTGGCGCGGCTTCTACCAATAAAAAATCCGAAGGACGCGGCCTGTAATTGTCATAATTAACGACAGGTGCGACTTTTGCAGCCATAGCGCCGGCTATATCCCAGTCGAGCTCGAAAACTTTACGCATATTATAAGCGAAATCAACATCATCTATAATTACGGCAGTTTCGCGGTTTTCGAAAAAACCCATAAAGCTGTAGTTGGTGCCGCCGACGACCGTGTAACGGTTATCGACGATGATAGTTTTGCAATGAACGGAACCGTATATATTACTGAATTTTTTAAGGTCTAAAAAACGCAGATCGACGCCCGAATACTTAGAGTGCAATTCGACGGCCAGAGTTTTATCCGCGTGGGTTATATCCGCCAGAAGAAGTTTTATCTTAACTCCTCGTTTGGCGGCATTTTTTATCGAATCTAAAAATTTAGAAGATACGTTTTTTTGAATATAATAAGTTTCGAATATTATTTCCTTTTCAGCTTTATCCATTAAAGCGGTAAAAGCCTCTTCTGAGTTAATAACCGCCGGCGAATTAAGCTCCGGCGGAGTGGTTTCGACGATAGTTACGCGCGCCGCGTCGATTTCTTTCAGATTATCGATTATCCCCCGATGAAACGCGGCACCCATTGCCGCCTGCTGCGGCAGAATTACGGCCGTAAATAAAACCAGACACGCCATAACAAGTAAAAACTGCTTTTTCGGAATAAACCCCGGATTTTTTTTTAACATAACTGCTACCCCCCGTTATTTTTATTGTTTAAAAATGTTTTATCAGCCGCTCAATCCGCCGAGGATAATTCGGCGGCTTTTTTATAAATTTCTTCAGGCAGTCCGCACTTTTGAGCCAGCTTTACGGCGTTAACCATCTGTACCGGGCCGGCCGCCAATTTATAGGTAAATACGCTTTCGAGCCCCTCCATTTTTTCTTCGAAGTGATAATTTCTAACCGCCGTCGCCGCCGCGGTATCGCCGAGCGAAGTTAATTCGCGGTCATGCGTCGCCATTACGAACTTGCCGCCCGATTTCTGCAAATATTGCAAAGTAGCCTGGCACAAAGCGAGCCGCTCTCGGCTGTTAGTGCCGTGAAAAAGCTCGTCGAAAATAGCGAAAACATTATTTACCGACGCCAGCTTATCGGTAACGGCCTTGACTCTTAATAATTCCGAGTAAAAATGACTGATTCCGGCTTTGATCGAATCGGTTATCCGGATATCGGTTATGATTACAAAAGGTGTCAGTTCCATACTTTTAACGCGGGCCGGAGCGCCTGCCAGCGATAAAATTATGCTTATAGCGGCCGATTTTAAAAAAGTAGATTTACCCGACATATTCGAACCGGTAATAATAGCTATATCGAGATTTTCGTCAAAAATCAAAGAATTATCGACGGCTTTTTCATATTTGATAAGCGGATGTATAACGCCGTTCAACTTTAAAATCTGAGGACCGCCCGCGTCTTTGATATCGGCGAAATTATATTCGGGCAGATCAATTTTAATATTGGCTAATGAAGATAAAGCCTCGAATTCAGCCATGGCATCCATAAATGAAATAAGCTCCTGCTTTATTTCAAAAGTCTTGCGCTCGATGCGTTCACATAATAAAAGTTCGGAAAGTATCAGCGCGTCGAGCATTACGGGAATCGGTATCAGCATTAAATCGGCGATTTTAGCCAGAACGCCGAGTTTATTATGAAACGGCGGACCGTTTTTAATTTGCAAATACTCCGCGCGGCCGCAAAGCGGAGCCGCGATTTCTTTCAATAGATCCGAATCGAAAGAACGGCCGTAAAAAAGAGCGCTTAATTCACAAAACGGCCCCGCAAATACTGACATGGATATAAAATTTTTTTTAATCTGAGCGCATTTATTAAAAAATAAAGCGATCAAAGTGAAATTAAACACATAAATAAGCGCGAATATATTATAATACCCCAGAAGCAATGAAATTATAGCCGAGGACGCCGATAAAAACAACAACCATTTAAAAAAGACATTATGCGGCAGAACCGGCGGCGCCGTAACCGCCGATATAAAATCGCTGAACCTGCGGCCGCGAAGATTATAAATCGCCAGCATGGCCTTGTCTATAAATTTTGAATCACCGGCAAGTTCGTTTGCCGCACGCTGACGGTTTCTGATAAGCGCCGGATCGAGAAGCGGCGTTTTAAGATAGCTGTATGTTTTTTTAATTCCGGGCGAAGTCTGCGCGGTGTTATAAAGCGAAAATAAATTGGCGTCGCCGGTATAAAAGTCCAGATCGTTTAAAATATCGCCGCCGATATCGTATGAATTGCCGGGAACCGCATGCAGCGGAGGTGAATTGAAAAGGTAATGATCGATAGTTTCTTTAACGAAAAATTTTTCGGCGTCTTTGTGGCCTTCGATATCTTCTTCACAGCGCCTCCTGCGTTCACTGGCAACTACCGATTCGGCACGACGTTTTCGCAGGTTTTCCAATATCGAATTGTGATAATACATAAGGCCGCCGAAAGCTAAAATCAAATTCGCGCCTATAAATACCGCCGTAACCCGATCGCCGCTTAAAAACAGCCAGAGCGCAAAAACAATCAATATAAATACCATAAGCCTTAAATTAGAAAAAGCGAAATCGATTTTTTCAAGCCGTAAAACTTCCCTGTCAGTTTTTTCAATTTTAACGGACAGCTCGTTTATTATCAATTCTTTTTGTTTTATAATATCGGATCTTTGATTATCCATTCATTCACCGTTCTTTCCAGATAACTAATTAATTTTTATAACCTTGCTATAGATGCGTTATTATAAATGGATATTCCATAAAAGTCAACCGATAAATCAGGACACCGATAAATCAAGACAATCATTTATAGGACGCTTTAAGACCGCTTTAAGACCGAGACNNTTATAAGACCGCGATGGGGGAAAAGAAAGGACCAATGGCCCTCTCTTTTCCCCCATTGCCCCCTTTACTCTCCCTGAATAAAAAGGCTATTGTCATAGCCTTTTTATTTCTAGCGGTATTTCCTGCCGGCTTCAAAGTTTTTTTATGCTTTTTGTCAGGTTTGCCTCCGCGCGCGCGTTGCGTGCGCGAAGGCGTACTATTTACGCACCACCGGAACTTAATATTTCGGCTCACGATAATGCTTTAAAGAATAACAACTTTTATTGTATCACCGAAAATCATATAATAATAATTTTATATATGAATCCATTCCAAAATAGTCGATTTTTTGAATCCAGGCAACGATTTTTCAATAGTTTTCAGGCATATTTTTGCCATTTTTTGACTTTCTGGAGCAGACTCATATATTTAAAAAACTTAAAATTTAACTCGATTTACGGCAATTTTTACCGCGAGCCGTTCATTTAAGTTGTATTGATCCGTTATTGCTATGCATGTGCGTACGCAGTACGCACATGCAAACAAGCAAGCTGGCAGACAAATAAGTAAAAGGCAAGAAACAAAAAGAAATTAAAGCCCTGACAGAAAAAGCTATCGACAACCCTCGATAAAGCGTCAGGTAATTTGCGGATTGAGGGAGGGTTTAAGGGAGGGAGAAAGGGTTGCTAACCTTTTCTCCCTCCCTTTTTAAAAAATAATTAATATCTTTTTACCAGCGCGATTGAAATAATAACCATCAAAGTATAAAATCTACTTTGAACGATTTAACATGATAACTTCAGGCAATATAAAATAAAAAAACGGACATTTTAACTTAAATTTAAAGCTGACATTTTAATTTAAACTTGACAAAATTTTATAATAAACTTGAAAAATAATTAAAATTACTTTATAATCTATACGCCTATATGCTAAATTGTTTTAAATACAATTCAAGCAACGGCACGAACCGGGTAACGACATCCGGCTATAAAGATATCGATACGGCAAAAATTACTATAAAATAAATGAAATTGAGGTTTAAACTATGAAAGGCATTACCCATTTTTTAACGGGAGTAGCTACAGCTTCATGTTTTCCCATAGGCATGCAGTCGGTGTTTATGAATAAATCTTTCTTTTTGCCTTTAGGCGGGCTTTTCGGCATCTGCTGCGACACGCTCGATTTTCGTTTCGCGCGCTATTTCTGGAAACACGACCATGTTTTAAGGATCAACGAAGACGACCTCGACCCGAAAGTAATCGCGGAAGGTTACGCTAAAGCCATCGACGAAGCTTTCCAGCAAAAGAAAACCTTATATTTAAAAGTCGATATAATAAGGCTTTCCGGCAGTTTTTACCGCACCATAAATATATTTCTCGACGATAAAAGAAAAGAAGTGACCGTGATGATCGGCTCGATAAAAACCATGAGTCACGTCATGGAGCGTCTCGACTATCTTCCCGACTTTGAAACCATGAAAAAATCTATCGAAGATGTCGGCGCGGCTAAAACTCTCGAAAAATTAATCGACCACCTGCCTTCGGTCCCCGACAGCCGGCCGGTTGAAAACCACTTTTACACCGCTAAATTCAAAGCCGACGTAGTCAATACTTATTACCAGGACACTGAAGTCGGCATATTTTCGGGCCCCGATTTCGCCTTCACATTCGATGACGATAAAATAAGAGTCGATTTCATACCCTGGCATCGCCAGTGGTCGCACAGTCTTACTCTGGGCCTGGTGATGGGGCCGCTCGGCTTCGCCGTATATGCCGGCTGGGCTGAACTCTTCGCCGGAAACCTCGCGGGGTTTTTCAATCCGCTGGCCATAACGGCCTTTTTCATGGCCATATTAGCGGTCTGGTCGCATATATTCGTCGATCAAACCGGTCATCTCGGCTCGAACCTTTTTTACCCTATTACCAAAGAACGCTCTCAGGGCCTCGAATGGACCACTTCGGCGTCCGTGTTTCCGAATATATTCGTCAATTACCTTTCGATAGCCATTATCATCTGGAATATTAACGCCTTCGCTCCGACGCCCGCTTTTACTCTGCCATGGGCCGCGGCCGTCGGCGGCGATTTTTCGAACGCGGGTTATTATCTTATCTCGCTTCTGAATTATATAGTTTACTTCGTGGCTATTCCGCTCGGAGCGCTTTACGGCATTACCAAACTTTACAGCAGATTATATTACCACAAACGCGCCAGTGAAACCAACGAATATTTCGACGTATCGAGCATGTCCGGCGAATCCGGCGACATGTAACGCTGTTTATAAACACCGCAACAAACTTCTGCCGCGGCAGTTAAAAACAATCGAGGAGAAACGGATGTACGCACTTTCAATGCGCGCCATATCGAAGCGTTTTAAAAACGTGACGGCCAACGATAACATAACATTTTCAGTCAAAAAAAATACCATACACGGTTTAGTGGGCGAAAACGGCGCGGGAAAATC